>CAMYZK010000057.1 GCA_947303825.1 uncultured Prevotella sp.
CAATCGTGCCTCTTGGCCGTCTTATTATAATTGATGCCTACGAGGAGCATGTCGCCGGTGTACTGTGCCACCTTCTCAGGATAGTCCTTCCTGCGGATTTGCGATATGGCCGCCTTTGCGCTTCGGTTGCACTTCAGCTCGAGGATGATGGCCGGCTTACTGACGTTCTTTCGCGGCATGAGCACCAGGTCGGCAAAACCCTTGCCCGTGGCCAGCTCACGGTGGAACACATAGTCAGCATGAGCGGCATAGTAGGCTATCGACAGCACGCAGGCCATGGAGTTCTCGTTGTAGTAGCTGAGGATGCTGGTGTGCTCCGAGTGAACCTCCTCCACCATTCGCGCCACAGCCTTCGCATCGCCGTCAAGAGTGGCACTCAGCAGCTGGTCCGACTGCTGCAAAGCCTTCGTCACGTGCTCCCAGTTGTTTTCTTCCACGGCATTGGCCAGCTCGCCTTTCACCTCCATGTTGGGCACATAGCACTCACTCTGCCGCCAGTTGAACGAGAGGTAGCCCAAGTGGATGAGCAGGGTGAGTACATCGTCGCGGTTGCGAACCTCCGACATGTCGTTCTGGAACTTCGTGGGGTTCACCTTCGCCCTTCCGCCGGCCAGCATTTCGATAATGTTGTCGCGAAGGCCGTCGAAATTCATGTTGATATAACTCGTCACGGCATCGAAAGCACCTGTCGACGACCAGAAGCTGCGACAGCGACCGCGTTGCACAGCCTGCATCACGGAGTTAGGGTTGAATATTGATGGTATGTCGCCAATCTGGTAGCCGTCGTACCATTTCTCCAGCTCGTCGAAGTCCATGCCATGCTTCCCAGCCAAAGTTTTCACCTCCTCCTGCGTGAATCCAAAATAGGCTCCCATATCGCCAGGCTCCACCATAGAATACTCTAAGAAATTGTTCAAGGCCGACTCGGTTTTATATTTCTTTATCGGCAGGATGCCTGTCATATAGACACCGGCAAACACATCGACAGCCGAGATGTCTTTGAACATACGGCGCAGCAGGTTCACGAAATCGTCCTTCACCCGCCTGTTGCCTCCATACATTCGTCGATAATCATGAAGAACCTGTCGCCCGTGGCGGCAACAATCTGCTGAAGGTATTCCATCAGATGGTCACCCTCTGTGTAGGCCACCTGTGGATAAGCCCCTCTGACATCCCTAATAAGTTTCTTCTGGATGTTGTCAACGATGTCTTCTTCTGCCACACCAGAGGTGAAGGTCGTCATGTCCACGAAGATGACGGGATACTTGTTCAGGTGCTTCTCAAACGACGGGTCGCTCGTAATAGCAAGATCGGCAAAGAGTTCGTGCGAGTCGCACGAATGGTCATAGTAGGCAGCCAGCATCTTTGCGGCCACCGACTTCCCGAATCGGCGGCTTCGGGTCACACAGCTCAGCTTCTTCTCTGTGAAAAGCGTCTTGTTCACCACGGAAATCAGCCCCGACTTGTCCACATACTCACTGTTGCGTACCTGCCGGAATCCCTCGTTACCTTTGTTGATATATAAGCCCATAGAGTTCACGAAATATTTACTTGTTTGCGGTTCTCACTGTTTTGCAGCGGCAAAGATACGAAAAACTGAGCGAACAGCAAAACAATTCGCTCTGTTTTTGGACTTTCACTGTTTCTTTCCACAGAGCTTTCGTCAGGGCAAGTGTCACAAGGATGGCCATGCTAAAACTGGAGAACGGTAATACTACAGCCCATCAGTTGGCCGAGCATTTCCGCGAGGTCTATCGCCGCCACCCGTCGTTCATGGCTGAAATCAGTAAGTTCTAATGTTGAACGGTTCTTTCGGTGAGCGACCAGCATGTGTTGTCGTATTTCTGGCGCTCCTTTTCAACCATCGGCCTGTTCTTCATAATCTCATCGTACTTCTTCACATCGGCGTAGTTGAGGACAAAGTTGTTGAGCTTCTCGATAATGATTTCTCTGGCTCTCTCAGGACTGACTTCGTGACTCATAATGCTTCGATTTGTTCGATGGTGAGACCTGTTATTTCTGCAATCTTCGTGGCGGGAATGTTGATAGCCTTCAGTTTACGGGCGGTATCAATGTCCTTCTGCTTCAACAATGCTTTTGCTTCTTCTTTGACATCTGCTATAGCTTTCTCTGCTTCCCGTTTAGCCGCTTCAATCTCACGCTTGCGGGCATTGTCTAATGTTTTTTGGATACTTACGTTGTCCCAGAACTTATCGTAGGCTCGCATTTCACCATCGTCGAAAGCGGCACGCTCCACAATTTCAAGAGCTTCGCTCACCTCGGCATTCTCCAGCAGCTCAGCGGGTACTTCGCGTGTTTCATCGTTGATTTCGGTGAGGAAACGGAGCCATAGCACCTGCAGGCGCCTTCCCATGAAATTATCAATTCCACGGGTACCTTCCCGGTTTCCCTCCACGAGACACTCGGTAGTCTCGCGGACTCCTCCCTTCTCGCTGAAAGTCTGTGGCTTGAACTTCTTTAGCTCTACAAAGATGAGGTGCAGACCATCAATCACCTGGTCGGTGTACTTGTCGTGAACGAGGTGGAAGTAGTGATAGTAGTCGTCTACGTCGTCCATGAAATTCTCGTTGACGAAGTTCAGCGCATAGACAGGCTGCAAGAGTTCGTAGTCATCACCTTTCTTCGACTGTGCCACGTATGCCTTTGAGGCATTGAGTAGCACGCGCTTCTTGAACGAATCCGTCCAAGTCATCTGCATCTCGACAATGAACTCGCGCTTCTTATTGTCCTTGCAGCACACGTCCACGATGCTGTCTTTTTCGGCCTGCATCCGGTCTGGGACCTTCTCAGCTGGCCAATATTCGATGCTCTCCACCTGCTCGTCTTCTTTCAGCGGCAGCATGGCATTGAGCAGGCTGATGACGAGGTGCTTGTGCTCGCCGAATATTTTCTTGAAAGTCAGGTCGGCTCTCGGGTCTAAATATTTTCCCATAATCGTACATCTTTGAAATTATGGCGCAAGGACGGTGCAAGCCGCGCTCGACCTTTGGTCGCTTGCTACCGTAGGGACGCAAGAATGCAATCAAGCTCGCTTGAATTGCTGAGGCGCAGCCCGTTGGCTTTGCCCTCGTCCGGCGCGACTCGGCCAATCATGCAAGCATGTTAGCTCTCGCTGCTTCGTCCGTTCTCGCACGCTTTCGCGTGCAAAGTAAGTGATATTTTTGCAGAATAACAAAACTTCGACGATTTTTTCCACATTATTATAGTTTGTAGGCTGTCTGTCGTGCCAGCTGTTTTCTTTTTGCACTCCGTAGATGCTTAGGCGAGCATAGCTCGGAGTCCGCCATTTCCCCGTTTGGCGGGCATGTTCAGAAAAGGGAATCGTGTTTAGCGGACAGTAATAAGAACCACTCGCAAGGTTGTGGTTAGGTAGGCAGGAAATCCATGCCTATGGTGCGAATGGCCGAGCGGGCAATACGCTCATAGACCAGTCCCATCCCAGAGAAATGTATGAGGCTCTGCATGGCAGCCTTCCTTAGCATGGCGTTGGGGCTTTGCAGGGCTGCCAAGGCCTGGTCAATATACTCGTTGATGCCCCGCTCGTTGGGTTCCTGCCGTTTCATAAACAATCGGCTCATGATGTGGTAGCCGCAGAGCTGTGTCAGGTCGCGGTCGGAAGCTATCCACAGGAAAGCCTTGTCGGCAGCGTAGGGAAGGTGCTGATAGAGGTTGAAAGCTGTCTGCTCGGCAATTTCCACCGTGGGTGTCTGCTCCATCCACAGGTCGGCCAGGTCGGGCAACATCTCTTCGGGCGGCATGAGCATGGTAGCCAGAATCTTGCATTCGCGGACGTTCTCCTTCCACAGAGTGACGCTAAGTTGTTTAAGTGGAGAGTGGAGAGTGGAGAGTGGAGAGTTTGCTACCGCGCTGGCTATCTCGTTGGCTATCTCGTTGGCCATCTGCCGGAGCATCTGTATGGAGGCTCCCCAGTTGAGGCCATAGTCAAGCCCCTTCTGCCGCATGGAAGAGGAGGTGGCACCGTCCATCACCTGGCGGAACGACTGCTTTATCTCTTTTACTTTTTCTTGTATGTCAAACATTGTTTTGAGTGAAGAGTGAAGAGTGAAGAGTGAAGAGTGAAGAGTGAAGAGTGAAGAGTGAAGAATTAAGAATTAAGAATTAAGAGTTGAGAGTTGAGAGTTGAGAGTTCTTTGCAAAGCAAAGCGGCAGAGCCTGTTCCTAATTCGCAATTTAAATAAGCGTTGCGTATTCAGAGCTGTATCGCAGCATCTGATGCTCATAGCTCTCTGAATAGTTGACCTGTATGTCGGTAATATGGCCGTCGCCATCGATGACAGGCTGCAGCCAGGGATTGATAAACCCCTTGTAGGGAGCAAGGTTAAGGCGGGCGTAGCGTTCACGAATCTCCTTATGGAGCACGGGGTCGATGTCTACCGCATAGGCTTCGACTAGCTGTCGGGCTGCCTCATAGTCGCCCTCGCTCTTAATGCGCTGTATCTCTGCCAGCAGCTGTGCCACAAGCTGGCGCAACTCGCCGTAAGAGCCAATGTGCAGGTAGGTCTTGCCCTCCCTCTCGACAAGGGCCATCTCTTGGGCATGACGAAGGCACCACCGTGCTATCAGGGCACGGTTGCGCATGTGAGCCTCTTCTATCTGGTGCCCCGGCTCTATCCTAACCATCTGTGTGAGCAGGCCATTGAGCATGTACGTGTAGTAGGACGACTGGTAGGCCAGGCTGTCGGGCAGCAGCCCCAGTTCGACAAGCTTTTCATCGGCTATGTAATAGAGTGCAAAGAGGTCGGCCCTGGCTTCCTCGATGGTGTTGCCGTATGCCTTCAGCGCATCGGGGCTGACCCCTGGCAACAGCTTACCGCTGCCATGTCCCAAGCACTCGTGAAGATCGGTATGCAAACTGTCACAGAGGTCGGCATATTTCTCTATCATGCTTACAGTTGCTTGGTCTATGCAAAACTCTTGATAGAACCCGCTACCGCGCGAAGCCTTGTTGTAGGCATCGGTGATGTTTTTGATGGTTATGCTCTTCGAGCCATAGCGCGCACGTATCCAGTCGGCATTGGGCAGGTTGATGCCTATGGCGGTGGACGGGTATTCCTCTCCTCCCAGCATGGCAGCGCATATCACCCGGGCCGACACGCCTTTCACCTCTTCCTTGCGGAAACGGGCATCGACGGGTGAGTGGTCTTCAAACCACTGGGCGTTGTCGCTTATGAGGCGGGTGCGGGCTGTTGCTGCATCATCGACATATTCTACCAAGGCCTCCCACGTGCCTTTTATGCCAATGGGGTCGCCATAGACCTCGATAAAGCCGTTGATGAAGTCTACCTTGCTCTCCATCTCCTGTAGCCACTGTATGGAATATTGGTCGAAGACCGAAAGGTCGCCCGTCTCATAGTATTTTATGAGCAGGCCAACGACGTCTCTCTGAAGGTCGTTCTCGGCCACCTCTTTAGCCTTTGACAGCCAGAAGACGATATGACGGAGGGCATTGGCATAAGGACCAGCCTGGGTAGTCCACGCTTCTTCGGTAAGAAGGCCACCGTCTTTTGCCAAGGTGGTGTTGAGTCCGAAAGAGGGTGCTTCCTCTGACGGGTATTCCTCTTTCTTACGGGCATAGAAGCACTCTGCTTCGTGCTGTGTTACGTCATGATAGAAATTGCATGCAGAAGACAACAGCAAGTCCTCTCCGTCGGCTTTGTTGACACGTTTGGACAGATAGCCGTCATTGAATAGTACTGGCATGAGCTCATTGCACAAGTCATCGACTGTCTGGCCGCTGCGTAGTGGCAAGCGGCAGGGGTCTACAGCATGAATGGCATTGCGAAAGAATGACTCGGAGAATTGAGGTTTGAACTTGTTGCAGCCGTAATGATGGTGAATGCCGTTGGAGAACCAAACCCTCTTCAGGTATTCGGACAAGGCAGCGAAATCGTCAGATGAGTGATCTACGCGAAGGTCGGTGAATATTGTCTCCAGCACCTTACGTATGCGCAGGTTATATGCTCCATACTGGTCGAAGGTGATGTCCCTTCCATATAGAGATGCTTTTGAAAGATAATAAACAAACTCTTTTTGGCGGGTTGTAAGATTCTCAAATCCGTCCAAACGGTAACGAAGCATTTGAATATCAGCAAACCGCTCGTCACAATAGCAGAAATGGTACATGTTCTTAAGTTAAGAGTTAAGAGTGCTGCTTACGATACTCCTTGGGGGTGGTGCCGGTAATCCTGGTGAAAGAAGTATAGAACGACTGCCTATTGGCAAACCCCACCATATCGCTCACATCCTCTATCCGCAAGTCCTGGTAGCGGCTGTCAGTAAGAATAGACATTGCCTCTTCTATTCTGAACTTGTTGACAAAAGAAGAATAGTTGGTATGGAAACGGAGGCTAATCACAGCCGACAGATAGCGCATGTTTGTAGCAAGGTCTGAAGCCAGCATCTTTGCAGAATAGTTCTTATCCCTGTATTTCTTTTTCATGACTATAATATCAAGTATCTTTTCCTTGAACTCATCCATCAGCTCAGGACTCACAAGAGTTCTGTAGGCGGCATTCTTCTCACTATTTGCAGAATTATTATGCTTAGTCATGACAACATCAGGCTTTTGGGTATAATCTGTTGCAAAGATAAGTATTTTTTTTGAATAATAATCATTTTCGGCGGAAAAGTATCAAAAAAAAGAAAAAAAACATACAAATTGTCAGAATAGCACGTTTTTTTTTGTAATTTTGCACGCCGAATCAGAACAGCCAAGAAGGAAATGAAACCATCAGCAATAATGCTTCTGCATTGTCCTGACCAGCAGGGCATAATAACAGAAGTTACAAAGTTTATCACAGACAACCTGGGTAACATAGTCTATCTGGACCAGTATGTTGACCGCCAAGACGGAATATTCTTCATGCGTATAGAGTGGGAACTGGAAGGATTTCTCATACCACGTGAAAAGATAAAGGAGTATATAGAAACGCTCTATGCAAAGCGCTACAAGATGGAATTCAACCTGTACTTCAGCGACCAGCGTCCACGCATGGCTATCTTCGTAAGTAAGATGAGCCATTGCCTATACGACCTGCTGGCCCGTTGGAAGGCAGGCGAGTATGCAGTAGACATACCCTGCATTGTATCGAACCACGAAGACCTGCGCTATGTAGCCGAGCAGTTTGACATACCCTACTATGTATGGAGCATCAACAAAGACCACTCGAACAAGGCCGAGGTGGAACAAGCCGAGATGCAGCTGCTACAGGACAAGGGCGTGACATTCATTGTATTAGCTAGATATATGCAGATTATCAGCGACGAGATGATTGCAGCATATCCACATCACATCATCAACATACACCACTCTTTCCTGCCGGCATTCATAGGTGCAAAACCTTATCACCAGGCGTGGGAGCGCGGCGTGAAGATAATTGGAGCAACGAGCCACTATGTTACTGCCGACCTAGATGCCGGCCCCATCATAGAGCAAGATGTGACACGCATCACTCACAAGGATAATCCAGAGAGCCTGGTACTGAAAGGCAAAGACCTGGAGAAGATAGTTCTCTCGCGGGCCGTCTCGAAGCATATTGAGCGAAAGATTCTGACATACAAGAACAAAACAATAATATTCAGCTGATGAAAGTCGCTGTAGTAAAATATAATGCAGGAAACATCTTCTCGGTGATGAATGCACTGAGAAGACTCGGCGTTGAGCCAATGCTGACAGACGACCCCAAGGAGCTGCAGCATGCCGACAGAGTAGTCTTCCCAGGACAGGGAGAGGCAAGCACTGCCATGACCTATCTTCACGAGCATGGCCTGGATGCCGTTATCCGTTCGCTACGTCAGCCCGTGTTGTGCATCTGCATAGGGCAGCAACTGCTATGCAAACACTCTGAAGAAGGCAATGTGGACTGCCTTGGGGTGTTTGATGTCGAGGTGAAGCGGTTCAACCCCACGCGCCATGAGGACAAAGTGCCATGCATGGGATGGAACTCGCTCTACGACCTGCAAAGCGGACTGTTCGCACAGCTTTCAGCGCCTGCGACAGACGTGTTGCCCTACGTTTACTTTGTACACAGCTATTTCGTTCCTGTCTGCAGTGAAACGATAGCCAAGACCAACTACATACTGCCTTACAGTGCAGCCCTGCACAAGGACAATTTCTATTCCACGCAGTTCCATCCGGAAAAGAGTGGAAGCGTAGGCGAGCAAATATTAAAAAACTTCCTGATGCTATGATTGAGCTTATACCAGCAATTGACATCATTGAAGGCAAGTGCGTAAGGCTGACCAAAGGCGACTACGCACAGAAGACGGTCTACGGAGACCCTCTGGAAATGGCACGTGAGTTTGAGCGTATCGGCTACCGTCGACTGCACGTAGTAGACCTTGACGGAGCAAAATCGAGGCATATAGTAAACAAGGAAGTGCTTCGCAAGCTGGCCTGTGAGACAAACCTTATCATAGACTTTGGCGGTGGCATAAAAAGCAACGACGACATAAAAGCAGCATTCGACAATGGGGCATCGATGGTCACTGTCGGGTCGGTGGCCGTTGTACAACCAGACCTTTTCGGCAGCTGGCTGGAAACATACGGACCAGAAAGAATGATACTTGGCGCCGATGTAAGAAACGGACTTATCAGCATAAACGGGTGGAAAGACGACTCGATGGAAGAGCTGTTGCATCGATGCAGGCGTCAAGAACGTGTTGTGTACAGAGATATCGAAGGACGGCACGCTGTCAGGTCCTGCTACCGACTTATACAAGATAGTTATGGACACCTATCCCCATCTCAACCTGATAGCAAGTGGAGGGGTCAGCTCTATTGATGACATCAAGAATCTCAATGATGCCGGAGTGCCGTCAGTAGTATTCGGCAAGGCCATCTATGAGGGGAGAATAAACATGAACGAACTATGGGCTTGGCAAAACGCATAATTCCATGTCTTGACGTAAGAAACGGAGAGACAGTAAAGGGAGTAAACTTTGTAGACCTACGCTCTGCCGGAGACCCGGTAGAGCTGGGCAAGGCATACAGTGAGGCAGGTGCCGACGAGCTGGTGTTCCTCGACATCACAGCCTCGTTTGAAGAACGAAAAACCTTCACTGAAATGGTGGAACGCGTAGCCCGTGAGATTAACATACCCTTCACCGTAGGTGGCGGAGTAAATGAACTAAGCGATGTGGAGCGTCTTCTATATGCCGGGGCCGACAAGGTGAGCATGAACAGTGCAGCCATACGCAACCCGCTGCTCATTGAAGACACTGCCCGTCGTTTCGGCTCCCAGGTTTGTGTCGTTGCCATCGACGCAAGGCTCGACGGCGACGGATGGCATTGCTACCTTAAAGGAGGGCGTGAACGCACAGAGCGCGGACTTTTTGAATGGGCATACGAAGCGCAAGAACGCGGAGCAGGAGAAATTCTGTTTACCAGCATGAACCACGATGGCGTGAAACAGGGATATGCCAACGAAGCATTGGCTACGCTCTCAGCCAAACTGTCCATACCCATTATAGCAAGTGGAGGAGCTGGAAGCAAGGAGCATTTTAGGGATGCATTTACAGTAGGGCATGCCGATGCAGCCCTGGCTGCAAGTGTATTCCACTTTGGCGAGATACCCATAGCAGAACTTAAGCAATACCTACACAACGAAGGAATCAACGTAAGGATATGACAATAGACTTCAACAAAATGGGAGGCCTGGTGCCTGCCATCGTACAGGATGTACAAACAAAGAATGTGCTCATGCTTGGCTTTATGAACGAAGAAGCATACGAGAAGACCCGACAAACAGGCAGAGTGACCTTCTGGAGCCGTACACGCAACACCCTATGGACAAAGGGAGAAACCAGTGGGAATTACCTTGAACTCGTAAGCATGGACATCGACTGCGATAACGACACGCTTCTTGTGAAAGTTATACCACACGGCCCTACATGCCACACCGGGACTGACACCTGCTGGGGTGAAACCAACGAGACCCCTCCCCTATCCTTCCTTTCTGAGCTACAGGACTTCATAGAAAAGCGCCACGAAGAAATGCCTGAGGGCAGCTATACTACGAAACTCTTCCGCGACGGGGTAAATAAAATGGCACAGAAACTGGGAGAGGAAGCACTCGAAACAGTTATCGAAGCAACTAACGGCAGCAACGACAAACTAATATACGAGGCCAGTGACATGCTGTATCATCTGCTTGTACTCCTTACGGCAAAGGGAATGCGCATTGAAGATGTGGCATTGGAACTGCGCAAGCGCCACGACCCCAACTGGGACAAGAAACGACGTGAAGCCAAAGCAGCAGGAAGCATGAAGTAA
>CAMYZK010000058.1 GCA_947303825.1 uncultured Prevotella sp.
CCAGTTGGACAGATAGTCGTTGACAAAAATGTCAATAAGCCTTCCTGCACGTGTTGGGTCGAAGTTGTCCATCTCGGCCTGCACCTTCTTGACAAGCGTGTTTAGGCATGAAAGCATCCAGCGGTCTATCTCCGGACGGTTAGCTTGTCGCGGCGCAGGTGCAGCAGACGGGTCGTAGCCATCGACATTGGCATAGAGGGCAAAGAAACTATAGGTGTTGTAGAGGGTGCCGAAGAACTTGCGGCGCACCTCGTCCACGCCTTCCTCGTCCAATTTAAGGTTGTCCCACGGCTCTGAGTTGGTCATCATATAGAAGCGCACAGCGTCGGAGCCATAGTTGTCAATCATCTTAAAGGGATCAACAACATTGCCCTTATGCTTTGACATCTTGTCGCCCCTTGCATCAAGAACCAGGCCTGTTGACACAACATTCTTGAATGCCACTGAGTCGAAAATCATAGTGGCAATAGCATGCAGCGTAAAGAACCATCCGCGCGTCTGGTCTACTCCCTCGTTGATATAGTCGGCAGGATAGAACTTGCGGTCATCGATAAGTTCCTTGTTTTCAAAAGGATAGTGTACCTGTGCGTATGGCATTGAACCACTGTCGAACCACACGTCGATAAGGTCGCTCTCACGTTTCATCGGTTTTCCTGTTGGCGAAACCAGCTTGATATAATCTACGTAGGGGCGGTGCACGTCTATGCGGTCATAGTTCTCCTGGCTCATGTCACCAGGCACGAAGCCTTTCTCCTTCAGCGGGTTCTTTTCCATCACGCCTGCGGCAACAGCCTTCTCTATCTCATTGTACAGCTCTTCGAGGCTTCCGATGCATATCTCCTCGCCATCCTCGCTGCGCCAGATGGGAAGCGGCGTTCCCCAGAAACGCGAGCGCGACAGGTTCCAGTCGTTCAGGTTGTCGAGCCAGTTGCCGAAACGCCCGCTGCCGGTCGACTCAGGATGCCAGCCGATGGTCTTGTTCAGCTCACTCATGCGCTCCTTCATCGAAGAGCTCCTGATGAACCATGAGTCAAGTGGATAGTACAGCACGGGCTTGTCCGTACGCCAGCAGTGCGGATAGTTGTGCACATGTTTCTCTATCTTATAAACCTTGTTCTGTGCTTTCAGATCCATGCAGATGCTGATGTCAAGCGTCTCGTCCTTGTCGGTAAGCGTCTCGTCGTAAGCGTTCTTCACATAGCGTCCGGCAAACTTCTGCCACTCTTCCACATTCACATACTTCTTCACGAAGTCGGCATCAAGGTCATCTATAAGGTAATACTTTCCCTGCAAGTCAACAACAGGGCGTTCATTTCCTTTCTTGTCGATGAGAACTATGGGCGGGACACCGGCTTTCTTTGCCACAAAAGCATCGTCGGCACCAAAGTTAGGAGCGATGTGTACTATACCCGCACCATCCTCGGTAGTAACATAGTCGCCCGGTATGACACGGAAGGCTCCCTCGCTCATTGGCTTGATGGCAGGCATCAGCTGCTCATACTCCATGCCTACGAGGTCATTGCCCTTGTAATGCCCCACAATACGATATGGCATGAACTTCTCGCCTTTCTTGTATTCTGGCATCTCTCCCCCGTCGGTGATGTTTCCCTCTGGAGCCAGATAAGCATTCAAGCGAGCCTCAGCCATAACAATCGTAATAGGCTTTGCTGTATATGGATTGTAGGTCTCTACGGCTACATAGTCTATGTTTGGCCCTACGCAAAGTGCACTGTTGGCAGCCAGTGTCCACGGTGTTGTAGTCCATGCCAAGAAAAAGGCTTCGCCCCAGTTAGTCATTTCAGGCTTAGGGTTCTTCATACGGAACAGTGCCGTGCAGGTAGTATCCTTCACGTCACGGTAGCAGCCTGGCTGGTTAAGCTCATGGCTGGAAAGTCCGGTGCCGGCAGCAGGCGAATAGGGCTGTATGGTATAGCCCTTGTAAAGCAGTCCTTTCTTGTAGAACTGCTTCAGGAGCCACCACAGGGTCTCGATATACTTGTTGTCGTAGGTGATATAAGGATTGTCGAGGTCTACAAAGTAGCCCATCCGCTCGGTCAGCTCACGCCACTCCTTGGTATAGGTCATCACGTTCTCACTACATTTCTTATTATAGTCTTATGTAGAGATGAAACGTGGCGACTCTGGGTTGTCTATGTCTGCCTTGGTTATGCCTAGTGCTTTCTCCACACTAAGCTCTACGGGCAGCCCGTGGGTATCCCAGCCGGCTTTACGCTTCACTTGGAATCCCTTCATGGTTCGATAGCGGTTGAAGGCATCTTTCAATGCCCGTCCCAGAACATGATGTATTCCTGGATGACCGTTGGCAGAAGGAGGACCCTCGTAGAAAACAAACTGAGGACACCCTTCCCGCTCTTCCACAGAGCGATGGAAGATATCCTCTTTCATCCACTTTTCCAGCATCTCGCTGTTCACCTTGGTCAAGTTCAAGCCGTTGTGTTCGGCGAATCTCTTTGCCATATCCGTCAGTTTTCTGTTTGTTTACAATATTAAGGCGCAAAGGTACTAAATTTTTTCTTCTATTTCAAATAATCGTTCCCTTTTCTCTGTATGTTATAATTTTTTATAATCTCGTTTCCGCTCAATCCATTATCAGGCCTGCCATTCACCATGACAGGCCTTACATGCCTTTCCGGCATAGCAAACCAGCACTATGCAACACTATGCCTGGATGTATCGGTCTATCAATCTATCATATAGGCCGCCACCGCAATAATGGCCATGACGACAGCTATGATGCAAGCTATGCGAAAAAGCCATTTCTCTATCTTTTTTCTACGCTCCAGGGCAAGAAGGTTCTTGCGCTTAAAACGGGTGGCACCGTCAATCTTGTGATGATGGTGGTGATGATGTTGTTGTGTTGAATTGTTATCTGCCATTGTTATATCTTATTAGTTTTACTTCAGAGTTAAGACCACTAGGCATAGGTTCCCACTGGTCATATAGTGTTTTCTTATAATTGATGTCTACTACGTTTATCTCTTCCATCTTGCGCCATTTCACACCGTTGCGGTCTAGCTCTGCAATGCGGTTGGCAGGCAGGTTGGTAACCTCAATCCTTATTTCATTGTCGCCAGACTTAAGGGCAGCTTTCGTGTCAAGCACATAGGGGACGCTCCATGCACACCCTATGAACTGACCGTTGATGTATACTCTTGCCGACTCTCGCACATCTCCCAGATCAATGAGCCACAGGCCCTCCGCAACGTCTTTCTTTGTCAGTTTCACCGAGGTGGTATAGACACCGGTACCCATAGTAATGCAGGCCAAGGAGTCCAATGTCTCCCATGTCTGCAACTTGTCCAGCCTGTAGCTCTTGCCCACCTTTGGAGCCTCATCAACAAACTCCAACGTCCAAGGGCCAGGTAGTACAACTGTTAAGCGGGGGTCAGACGATGTTGTCGGATATGAACCATCCAACTGTGTAGCTGGCAGACGTAAGTCGTTGTCGAAGGTCTGTAGAATAACTGACTCTCCGCTACGCAGGCAGAGATCAACACCGTTCTCGTCGAAGCTGGCATTACCAATGTCTCCATTAAGAGGATTATACCATTTTGCTGCTTTGAAGGGCACTGCCAGCTTTATCTTTTGGTGCACGTCGTCTGGTGTAAGATTGGCAATAAAGTAATGGTAGCCTCCTGCATTGCTACGGCGGATGGCTTTCAGGCCAAGCTGTGTCTTCATTGGCTCGGGCCTGGCCACACGTTCCATCGCAGAAACGTCTATACCATACATCACATGTGCCCCCTCTTCCTTCAGCCTGTCAATGTGCCGCTTCACCTCTGCTGCCATCTCTCCGCTACCAGGAATGATGAGTCCTTTGTAACGTGTCCCGGCGGCTGTCACCAGGAGTCCGTCCTCGCAGCGTGTTGTGAGAAGCAGACGTTCTGAGATATAGTCACAGTCAAAGCCGGCCTTGTCTATGTCGAGAATAGCCTGACGGAATTCTGGCATCAGCTTACCCATGGCATGTATGGAGAACTGCATGAGCAGCTTACCTGTCTTTTTCTTCCAAGCGTCGCGCACGGGCAGCAGCACCAGGAAATCGTTATCGGGCTGGCCCCACTGGAGGAAGCTTTGACACCGTTCCACATATTGCATAAAGTAGGGAGCGTCGCGCCAAATACTATTAGTGGGACTCATATCTATGGATGCATAGAACTTCCATCCCGGCCACTCGTCATCCTTAGGACTGTAGCATGTGCCGTGGAAGAAAATATGGTTCACTCCTGCACAGAACATCAGGTCGAGGTCGGGCTTGAGCTGCGACAGACTGGTGCGGAAATGCTCTGTAAGCCATGTAAAAGTCTCGCTGCTGGTATATGGCTTACCGCAGATGTGTGCTGCCGAGGGGGCATACTTGAACATGGAGTAGTCACTGTCGTTCTTACGGGTCTTTCCTGGGTCTTTCCTTAACCCCTTTATACCAAGGTCACTTAGCCCGAAGCCTTCAATCTCAGGAATATCCACTGCAGCATAGCAGTCTATCAGATTGGCAGGCGAGCCGTGAGCTTGGTTGCGGGTGATGGCTCCATGCTTATGTGCCCATGCTGTCCATTGCTGGGTGAAATTATCAAGAAGCAGGTCGCCCAACGTTTCACGATAGTCAGACAGCACCTTGGAGTCCATGTCTATCAGCTCGGGCAGATGCTCCTCAAGCCTGTATCCTCTACGCACCTCAAATTCCTTGAACAGCGTAGGAGTCCATGTGGCTGCCTCCACCTCATAGCTGTCATTGAAGAAGGTATGCGGATATGGCGTATGGGTGCGCTCGAAGGCAGCCTCTATATGCTTAAGATAATTGGCAACAGCAGTACGGTCGAAGTGGTCAATAACCAACCCTTCACCGCCAGGTGCAGCCCGCTTGACTTTCATCACACCATATTTTATATATACAGCAATAATCTTCCTACTGCCTTTTTCTGTAGGCAAGATGTCATTGGCAGACAGTTTTCCGTCCTTAACACGGCTGGTCACATCGACACACTTGCCGTCGGCAGTGTATAGCATCACCTTATGCAGGTCAGCGTTCTTTTTGTCTTTATCAGACAGAGATAGGTCTACTATGCCGTTTTCGGTATTGTCTGGCTGCAATCCTTTGTAGCCATTGACAGTAGTCCATACACCAGTGTTGTCTATCACTTTCTCAACGAACACGGCACGGCAGGCACTCTCTTTCAGCGGCACCCAAGGCCCGCCGAAAGGCCAACCGGTGCCAGTAGCCATGTCAAGCTCAATGCCATGTCTGTCACATTGCTCCCGGGTGTACCTCAGCATCTCCATCCACTTGTCGCTGAGATAAGGTATGTTGTTCACAGCATTGCCTTGCACACCATAGAGAGGGGTTATCTCCAGGGCTCCTATGCCGTGCTGCGCATATTGCTCTATGTTCCACGCAAGGTTCCCCTTGTCTACAGCCGAGCCAAGCCACCACCACCGCGCGCCGGCCTTGGCTTCGACCGAAGGTGTCGGCCATGACTGCGCAATGGCTGCCATGCAAGCATGGAATACTATTATTATGATGTAATATTTCTTCATAAAACCTCGGCCAAGCCTATCTGTCTGTTATTGTACCATTACATGAAAAGCCTTAGTTGCCGTCAGGCTTGGTGTTTTCGGTTATAGGCGACGGTACCCACTGGAATGTATTCCAATCGTCGGGATGTGCAGGGTCGAAGTCCTGTCAGTCCTCTCGCAAATACTGAGCCAGCGGCAGATTGAGCTGTCTAATGCCCATTACCACACATTTTGCCACCTCGTATGCACCGTATGGATTGAAGTGGGTGTTGTCGGCCAATTCCTTGCCGTATGCCTCCTTCGGATAGTGCACCAGAGCCCTTTTCGAGTCCTCGTAGCCCAATGTCTCAAACAGTGTCTTTGTCATCGCATTAAGGTCAATGAGTGGCACATTCTCTTTCTCGGCCACCATCTTCATCGCTGCGGGAAAGTCGCCATGAGTGTTGAGCAACGTCGTCTTGTCCTTATCGAAGGCCCTACGCTGAGTGGGCGTACAGAACACCACCTCAGCACCTTTGGCACGCACCTTGTCTACAAAGATCTTCAGCTGATACTGATAGTGATACCATGCACCATCACCGGGTTGCTTCTCCTTCTCGTCGTTGTGGCCGAACTCAACAAACACATAGTCGCCCTTACGCAGGGTAGACAGTATCTTGTCCAGACGGAAAGAGGCAATAAAGGTACGGGCGGTAAGTCCGCTCTCGGCATGACTAGACACAGCCACCTGTGGACCCATCCACCGGGTAATCATCTGCCCCCACGATGCCCAAGGCTCGTAGTTCTGGTCTACCACGGTAGAATTACCGCAGAGGTAGACGGTAGGAACCTCTGGAGCAGGCTCTATATGCATGCTCCTCACGGCGGGTCTTAGTCCATTGAACTCTATGGTAAGACGGTCATCCCAAGCCAGATAGTTCTTCTCACGGTCTTTTATCTTGACACGCTTGTTTTCATCAATAAATGTGGAGCGCTTGTTCACTATAAACTCCACCGTCTTAACATCCTTCTTGCCGGGAGTAAGCACATTGTGTGCCATAAGCCGACGCCCTTCAGCACGTACAGTGGTGTTGCCATCTTTCACACCCCCCAGCTCTACACGCACACGGTAGTTGCCATCGGGCACACGCACGGAGAAAAAGAAGGGAGCGGTAGCAGGCCTTTTGACCTTGTATACCGGTAGCACATCATAGCCATAGCCGTCGTACTCGTTATATATAGGCTGCGACTTTGTAAAATCGATATCGAAAACTTGAGCCGTCAAGAGCAGAGGGATGCTCCATAGGACTACCAGCAATAATCGTCTCATTTCTACATGTATATTGCAATGCAGACAGGCAAGATGTCCATCTTATAACACATATTCTTTTGAGCCTGCAAAATTACTACTATTTTTCAATCTAGCCAATTTTTTTCACTTTTATTAATAGGAGATTGGCTTTCGCAACTACTTAGTGCTCGTTGGCTTGGCCAAAAGGTTAGGAATCAACGACTAGTATGATTCTCTGATATGCTTTCAGGAAGAATGGACCCTCGTCGTGGACTTCACAAACCAAGTGTAAAGCCTGGTCCTTGGCATCGTCTGGAACATATACGGCAGTAATGGAGTTCTCTGAGTTATCGATGGTTAGCGTGTTTTTTCCTATTTCTTTCTGTTGCCACCAATGGAATACAAGAGCATGTTGGTCAGGGTCAGAAGATTGTGAGGCATCCAGAAGGACACTCTTGCCAGCCTTGGCATGAACGACAAGAGGCTGAGATCCTGTGTGGCCGTTTATCACCACGATGGGATTGTGATTGCCCTTGCCCTTGTCAGCCCACTGCATACGCGCCATGAAGTCGTTGAGCTCGTCGGGATAGAAGCGTCGCTTATAGCCCACACTGATGCTACGCATGGGTTCCTGCCAACAAGTCCAGGCCACAGTGAGCGAATCAGGGCAGATGTCTCGGCGGTGACAGCCCGCCCAGCCAGCCTGTGAGGGGTCTTCCGGGTCGTTAAGGCCATTAGGCAGCACATAAAGGAAACTGGGAGTATCGCCTTCGACTCCCCATTTATAATCAGGGTACTCCTTGCCCAGTGCACCCATACCCTGGACAAGCCGTTGATGCATGGGCCAGCTTTGTTTTCCTAGCTCACACTGTTCCTGCCATGTACCCTCGTCCCAAATGAACTGCAAGTCATCCTGAAACTCACGGCGCAACCACTGGTGCGAACTGTATGCACGGTTCATACGCATACTGTACTGCATGTCCTGGTCGGTAATGGTATATAGGCGAAACTTGCGAACAAACGCCTTCAGTTCTTCTGCCGAACGAGACTGTTTGACGCGCCATACAGCCTGTGCCAGCGTGTTTGCCCCACCCCATGCAGCCACATAGATGGGACGAGGGTCGTCTTCGTCGGCCAAACGGATGAGCAGATTGCTCCCGGGCGAGTCGTTACCCTCACCTACAACTTTGATTCCACCTCTTTCACTGCCCATCACAGACCGACTGCGTATGTAGCCGGGACTGGGCCAGTATCCGATACGTTGGCAACCGTTCTCCTCGTCAAGTGATAGAAACGTCGTCTGTCCAGAGCGTTTCATCAGATTTGTAGCATCCTTCTCGTATGCATCTATCACGCGATGCAGATATTGCGCCCACTCCTTTGGATATGGGTCGCAATTCCAGCCTACCGAGGTAATCAATGCTTCTATCTCAAACATGTCGGCATAGACCATCAAGTGAACCATAGACTGCATGTCGTCGGGTTCGACATTGCCTGGTGCAATATCCGTACAAACCACCAGCCGTGGTTTCAGCGCAATGTCCTGAGCATGACTTATAGACATGGAAGCCAATATCGCAAACCAAAACAACCTTATCTTCAGCGCTTTATATATCATCATTATATGTATACTTAAGAAAACAATGTCAATTATATATAATTCAGAGGAATCAATAAGCCACACGAAGCGCGTATTTAACCGCTTCGTGTACAGTATTGATTTCCAGACCCGATGCCCTTATTAGCCCCTGTCACTAAAACACTCTTCGACATTTCTTCTTGTTTATCTTTTAAATCCATGTGCAAAGGTACTCAATTCCTTTGTAAATCTGTTCATTTCTCACCTGTTTTTTCGCTGACCAGGCAATTCTTCATCAGGTAATCTAAAGCCGTTGCCCGTTTGGTTAAATTCTTTGCGAGCAAAGAATTAACAATCACCATACACGCCTTGCTCTTAGCGATGCGCTTGCCCTATTTGGCCGCGACCGGAACTTGCCCTCGTTAGACTATGCCCATGTCGGGCGAACATGAAAAAGAGGGAATCCTTCACAGGAGTCCCTCCTTAATCTTGCAGAAATACTGCAAGTTAGTTTGGTACAAAGATACTCATGTCTCACGACATAATTTCTTCCAAAATTAACCTTAATAATCTAATACCATGAAAAACACATTGCAAATATAATACTATTATTCCGAATTTGATAAGAAAACAACAAAAATGTCGCAAGATTTAATAATTATTAACAAAAGACAGGTCGTAATTTGCACTTATATCCACTTTTTTGTATAACTTTGCTATCAATATGCATAATAACAGACCAAACATCGCAATAATAGAGTCGAACACACTGGCAGCTATAGGAATTAAAAGTCTTCTAGCCGAGGTGGTGCCTTTTGCCGAGGTCGACCTATTCACATCAATGAACGAACTGAGAGCTATCGACTTTACCGAATATTATCACTTCTTCGTATCGATGAACATATTGCTGGAGGACAGGGCTTTCTTCACGGCGCTGCGCCATAAGACTATTGTGATGACAACAACGAATGATGCAGCCATATATCTATCTGACTTCCATACACTATGCGTCAGCCTGCCAGAAAAAGAGCTTGTACGCTCGCTGCTGATCATGCAGCAACACGCACACGGAGGAAACAGAAACATGCCAAAAGTAAAAAGCAAACCACACATCCTCACCAAACGCGAAGCTGAGGTAATGGTTCTCATAGTTAAAGGGTATATAAACAAGGAGATTGCCGACAAACTAAACATTAGCCTGTCTACCGTGATAACCCACCGTAAGAACATTATGGACAAACTGAAGATAAAAAGTGTCAGTGCACTCACCATCTATGCTGTAGTTAATGGTTATATAAACATCGATAAAATTTAATATTAGCAACCAAAGAAGAAGAAATAGGTTAAAATTGTTAAATTTAACAGAAATAATTAACTAAAAACTTCTTATTCTTTCCTAATTGTCGTACCTTTGAATCGCCAAATTACAATCTAGGCAAAAAAGAAGAATGAAAAAATCGACAATTTGGATAATAGCAACCATAATGGGGCTCTCGTTTTTGGGGCTGCTCTTTGTGCAGATTTCATACATTGACGAGATGGTCAACATGAAGCAGGAGCAGTTTGACGAAAGCGTGAACCGAAGTCTTTATCAAGCTTCACGCGACCTTGAGCTGAATGAAACATTGCGCTATCTTGAGAAAGACGTCAACGAAGTAGAGAGGAAAGCCCATACCCAGGACACCACGGTGGTTGACGTGGCTAGCGGCTCACGCCAGCAGAGGCATGAGTTCGCTGTGTCGGCCAATGACGGCACAGGCTACTATTCATACGA
>CAMYZK010000059.1 GCA_947303825.1 uncultured Prevotella sp.
CTTGATGCAGCCATTGTTGCAGTGAAGGAAGCTCTCGTAGCAGGTGACAAGGTGTCTCTTATCGGTTTCGGTACGTTCAGTACTTCTGAGCGTCCTGCTCGTGAAGGCATCAACCCCGCAACAAAGCAGAAGATTACTATCGAGGCAAAGAAGGTTGCCAAGTTCAAGGCAGGTGCCGAGCTTGTTGAGGCACTGAACTAATAAGCAGGAATCCAAAGAAATAAAAGACAGGCTTTGCAGATGTTTCATTAGGGAACTCTGCGAAGCCTGTCATTTTTGGGGAGTTGCTCATCCCTCCTGCTTCCACTCGCAGTAGGGGTGTGTGCGCAGGTGTGAGTTGTAGTAGCGGCGGTCGCCTGTTACTTCCTGGCCTATGAAGTCGGGTTTTACAAATTCTTCGTCGGCGGTACCAAGCTCCACTTCGGCCATCACAAGCCCATCGTTGTCGCCATGGAACTCATCCACTTCGAAAGTGTGAGAACCGCTTGCAACCAGATAGCGGGTCTTGTCTATGATGCCCGGCTCACACAGCTGGAACAGCTGTCTCGCTTCGTCTAGGCTGATGGCTTTCTCAAACTCATAGCGGCTCAGGCCACCGTCGAGCGAGGGGCCTTTTATGGTGAGGAAAGCCTCGTCGTCGCGACGGCGCACTCTTACAGTATGTCCGTGTCCGCTGCAGATGTATCCCTGGCAGATGTGGCTGTTGGCGAATGCTTGTTTCTTGAACGAGGAATCCTTGACCAGGAATTTCCTTTCAATTTCCATTCCGCTCATAGCCTACTGGAAGTTTGCAGCAATGAAGATGAGGTAGAACATTGCGAGAATGATGAAAGCACCTATTATCCAGGCTATTACCTTCTTGCCTTTTTCTTCCTCTTTCTTTGCGTAAGCCTTCTGCTTGGCATTAAGCTTCTTTTCTTTTTCTTTTTTTGCCATGGTTGTTGTTAATTAGAAATTAGCAATTAGCAATTAGTAATTATGATTACTAAGCCAATTAGGCTAACCCTGTTTACTGTCTTAGTTATATTAATTAATATTTTGATTATTTCTTCGTTGTCCTTGTTTATTGTAATATATTCCTTTTCAGAGAGTGCTCTTAATTGCTAATAACTAATTGCTAATTGTCTGTGACGGGGAATTCCATGAGATAGGCTTTTATGAATCCATCGAGGTTGCCGTTCATCACGCTGTCCACGTCGCGCGTCTCATAGTTCGTGCGGTGGTCTTTCACCCGTTTGTCATCGAAGACGTAGCTGCGTATCTGGGAGCCCCATTCAATTTTTTTCTTGCCTGCCTCTATCTTGGCCTGGGCCTCTAGCCTTTTCTTCATGGCACGGTCGTAGAGCTGCGATTTCAGCAGCTTCAGTGCTCTTTCCTTGTTTTTGGGCTGATCGCGCGTCTCGGTGTTTTCTATCAGAATCTCCTCCTGTTCGCCGGTGTCTGGGTCGGTGTACCAGTATCTTAGTCTGACGCCCGACTCCACTTTGTTCACATTCTGTCCACCGGCACCCGACGAGCGGAAAGTGTCCCACGACAGCTTTGCCGGGTCTACGTAGACCTCTATGGTGTCGTCGACCAGTGGTGATACGAAGACCGATGCAAACGATGTCATGCGCTTGCCTTGTGCGTTGAAGGGGCTCACCCTTACCAGACGGTGTACTCCGTTTTCGCTTTTCAGGTATCCGTAGGCGTATTCACCTCCTTCTATCTGCATGGTGACACTTTTTATGCCAGCGTCGTCGCCATCGAGGATGTTGGCAATGGTAACCTTGTAGCCGTGAGCCTCGGCCCACCGCATGTACATGCGCATCAGCATCTGTGCCCAGTCTTGGGCCTCGGTGCCTCCTGCTCCGCTGTTTATCTTCAGCACGCAGTCCATGGGGTCTTCCTTCTGGCGCAGCATGTTCATCAGCTCCAGCTTTTCTATGGCTTCCATGGCAAGGGCATAGTCATTGTCTACCTCCTGCTCGCTCACCATCTCGTCCTTGTAGAAGTCAAAAGCCAGTTGCAGCTCATCGGCTCGCGTGCGTACATTTTTATATCCGTCAATCCATTTCTTTATGCTGCGCACCTTCTTCATCTGTTCCTCGGCCCTTTTGGGGTCGTCCCAGAAGTCGGGAGCCTGCGTGCGTAGCTGCTCTTCTTCCAGCTCCACCTGCCTCTCGTCTATCCTGAGGTAGTGATTCAGCTTGTCGGCGCGGTCGAGCACGTCTTTCAGTTGGTCTTGTGTAATCATGGGTGCAAAGGTATAAAATAATTATGAATTATGCACTCGGCTTGCCGCTTTTTTCTAAAAAAGAATTGTGAATTATTGTTTTTTTGTACCTTTGCATGCAAAAAGGGGGGAAATGAGTTAAGAGTTAAGAGTTAAGAATTAAGAGTTAAGAGTTAAGCCCCGACGGGGCGAAAGATCACAGGCAGGGGTGACGCTCGGCTCTGCCGGTTGCTACCGAAGGGACGCAAGAACCCCTGATAAGAGTTAGGAATTATGCATTATGAATTATGAAATGAACAGGTCTGTGGGACGCTTTGCCCCTTCGCCTACGGGTCGCATGCATCTTGGCAATGTCTACAGTGCATTGCTGTCGTGGCTTTCTGTCAAGAGCAAGGGGGGCGAGTGGCTGCTGCGCATAGAGGATATCGACCCTGGTCGTTCGCGTATGGAGTATGCCGGCCTTATCATGGACGACCTGGAGTGGCTGGGTCTGGAGTGGGACGGCGCTCCCGTCTTCCAGAGTCAGCGTTCAGACATATACCGGCATTACTTCAGCATGCTGGAGGCTCAGGGGCTTACCTATCCCTGCTATTGCACGCGCGCCGACCTGTTGGCATCGCAGGCTCCTCACGAGAGCGACGGCCGAGTGGTTTATCCAGGCACATGCCGCCATCTGCCGCCTCAGCCAGGCAAGGCTGCTGCCGTGCGACTTATTGTGCCCGACGAAGAAGTAGCGTATGAAGACGGGCATTATGGACTGCAGCGCACCAACCTTGCCCTTCAGGTGGGCGACTTCATCATACGTCGCAAGGATGGGGCATGGGCTTACCAGTTGGCGGTGGTGGTCGATGATGCGCTGATGGGAGTTACCGAGGTGGTGCGAGGCCGCGATCTGCTCCTGTCGGCCTTGCAGCAGATGTATGTTGCCCGTTGCCTGGGCTTCGAGTCGCCCATGTTCATACACCTGCCCTTGCTGCTTGGTGCTAGCGGCTTGCGTCTCTGCAAGCGCGACCAAGGCATGGACATGGCGGCCTTGCGGCAGTGCTACAGTGCTCCCCAGCTCCTGGGCTTGCTTGCCTTTCTTGCCGGTATACTGCCGAAGCCGGAGCCTGTTGCCCTCTCCGAGCTTGTCAGGCTTTTCTCTTGGGATAAAGTGCCTCTGAGTGACATCAGCGTGCAAGGATATTAGCCGTCCTGCTACTCCTCGTACATCAGGTCTATCTCCTTGCGGTAGTTCTCGTTCAGCACGCGGCGCTTTATCTTCAGCGTGTTTGTCAGCTCGCCGCGCTCCAGCGAGAAGGGCTGTGGCAACAGTGTGAAGCGCTTCACCTGCTCATACTTGGCCAGCTGTTGCTGTAGGGTGTCTATGCGCTCCATAAGCATCTCGTGTATCTCCTTGTTCTGACACAGGTCGCGCCTGTCGTTGAAGGCTATCTTGTTGTTGCGGGCATAGTCTTCCAGGAGCCGGTATTCTGGTATGATGAGTGCGGAGACAAACTTGCGCTGGTCGGCAATGATGGCTATCTGGTCTATGTATTTGTCAACAATGAGCTTCGACTCTATCATCTGCGGGGCAATGTACTTGCCGTTGCTGGTCTTGAAGAGGTCCTTGATGCGTTCTTTGAGGAACAGCTCTCCGTCTTTCAGGTAGCCGGAGTCACCGGTGCGGAAATAGCCGTCGCTGGTAAACGACTGCCTTGTCAGGTCGTCGCGGTTGTAGTATCCCTTTGTTATCGTCGGTCCTTTCAGCAGCACCTCACCCTCGTCGCTGATGCGGATGCTGATGCCTTGTATGGGCTGTCCCACGCTGCCTATGGTATAAGGCTCTCCCAGATGGTCGCAACTCACTGTGGCCAAACTCTCGGTCAGTCCGTAGCCGACAACCATGTTGATGCCTATGGAATGAACGAACTCCTCTACGTGCTGGCTTACGGTGCTGCCTGCCGTGGGGAAGAAGTGGGCGTTCTCCAGTCCCAGCTCACGACGCACCAGAGAGAAGACGGTCTTGTTAAGTGCCTCATACTCCAGGTGCAGTGCCATGGGCGGACGCTTGCCCTTTGCCACATAGTCTATATTATGCTTGTGTCCTATGTTGAGTGCATGCTCAAAGAGCTTGCGCTTTACGGTTCCCGAGGTCTCTATCTTCTCCTTCACGCCCATGTACACCTTCTCCCAGAACCTTGGTACGGCACTCATGCACGTGGGATGTGTCTCGCGCATAGACTGTTGCACCTCCATGGGGTTGGTGTTCACTATAAGGCGTGCACCTACAGTGATGCACAGTATCTTCCATCCTTTCTCGAAGATGTGTGTGAACGGCAGGAAGTTGAGCACACGGTCGTCTTCGGTAACGGGCACGCACTTGTGGTTGGCCTCCATGGCGGCGTGATACTGGCCGCATGTGAGCAATACACCCTTTGAGTCGCCTGTTGTCCCGCTGGTATATAGTATGTTGGCTATATCGTCCATCGATGCCTCCTTGGTAAGGTTGTCCACCTCGCTCTGTCTTGGCAGACCCTCGCCCAGCTTGAGAAAGTCGTCGAAGAGCATCGTCGTCTTGTCGCCGTCGGCAATGCTTACCGCTGGGTCGTAGACAATGATGCGCTGCAGCGACTTGCAGGTGGCGATGACGCGGTGTGCCTTGTCATACTGCGACTGTTCGCCAACGAAGATGAAGCGTATCTGAGCATCGTTTATCATAAACTGTATCTGCTGCTCAGAGCTGGTGGCGTAGAAAGGAATGGTGACGGCCCGTATGCCCCAGGCACCGAAATCGGTGAATAGATACTGGATGGAGTTTTGCGAGAACACACCGATGTTCTCCTGCACCTGCACGCCAAGGTTGAGCAAGGCATTGGACACCTGCCTTACTTTTTGCGAGAACTCTTTCCATGAGTATGACATCCACTGGCTTGAACCAAAGTTCTTGTAGATGAGAGCCTCGCGGCTACCCATCTGGGCTGCTACGTCGTGTACCAGCCTCGACAGATGGCTATTCACTTGTTGCATAAGCTTCTTTCTTTATAACAATGTGCAAAGTTAGGTATTTTTTTCTTTTCTTACAAATTTTTTGCTGTCATTCTTTGGCCCTTTGGCCCGATTGTCTCCGTGCGGTGGAAAAAGATGGATTTTTCTTTGGTTTTTCATATAAAATGACTACCTTTGCGCCTGATTATGTATTATACACTGAACATCAACGGAGGGCTTATGAGCCTTGACAGGCCCAAGGTGATGGGCATCCTCAATGTCACGCCCGATTCGTTCTATGCCGACAGCCGCATGCGCGAAGAGTCTCAGGTTCGTGAGCGTGTATGGGCTATAGTGAGCGAGGGGGGCGACATCATTGACGTCGGTGCCTGTTCCACACGTCCAGGGGGCAGGCCTGTGAGCCAGCGTAAGGAGATGGAGCGGTTGCGCATGGCCCTTAGCATAGTACGCCGCGAGCGGCCGCAGGCTGTTGTCAGCGTTGACACCTTCAGACCCGACGTGGCCCGTATGGCGGTAGAGGAGTTCGGAGTGAACATCATTAACGATGTGGGGTCGGGAGCCGATGCCACTGAAGACTCACTCTCTCTCGGTCCCATGATGGATATGGTGAGCTACCTGCGGGTGCCTTATATCCTCACGTCACACCAGCCTACAATGGAGCAGACGCTGATGTTCTTTGCACGCTATGTGCAGGAGCTGCGCGACAGGGGCCAGAAAGACATTATCATAGACCCGGGCTTTGGCTTTGGCAAGACGCTGGAACAGAACTATGCCGTTCTCTCATGCCTCGTACAATTGCAGGTGCTTGAGCTGCCTGTGTTGGTGGGCGTAAGCCGTAAGTCGATGATTACTGGCGTTCTTGGCTGCAGTGCCTCCGAAGCCCTCAACGGTACTACCGCTCTCCATGCCGTGGCACTTATGAAAGGTGCATCCATCCTGCGGGCACACGATGTAAGGGAGGCCGTCGAGTGTTGTAAGCTGGCGGGGAGAGTTTTTTGAGTTAAGAGTTAAGAGTTAAGAATTCCTGTCACACAATCTGTGTAATCGTAAATAATCTGGGAATAGCTGTACATCGCGTAGCTAAAATCTGTGAGATTTGTCGAAGACCCACGAGTGCTCGCAGTAAATCTGAGCAATCTGTGGTAAATAACAGCTTCAGAGATAAATAGTCCAATAGTCAAATAGTAAAATAGTAAAATTGTAAAATTGTAAAATAGTCAAATAGTCCAATAGTCAAATAGTAAAATAGTAAAATAAAGGTGTTTTTCGATTTTGGTATAAAAGACGCAATCGACATCCTGCTGGTTGGCATGATGCTCTACTACGTGTACAGGCTGATGCGCGAGTCTCGCTCGCTCAATGTCTTCGTAGGCATTACCATCTTCATAGTGGTCTGGCTCTTCGTGTCGCAGGTGCTGGAGATGAAGCTGCTGGGCACCATCCTCGACAAGCTGGTGTCGGTGGGGGTCATTGCCCTTATCGTCATCTTCCAGGAAGACATCCGCAAGTTCCTTTACAACCTGGGAGGCCACCGCAGCATGCGCCGACTGGTGAAGTTCTTTACTTCGAAAAGTTCCAAGGACAAGGACAAAGGACAGGTGAAGCGTGACATCATGCCTATCGTCATGGCCTGCATGCAGATGTCGAAAGGCAAGGTGGGTGCCCTCATTGTCTTGGAGCGCAGCACGCAGCTGGGAAGTATAGTGACGACGGGCGAAGTGGTAAACGCCAACATCAACCAGCGGCTCATAGAGAACATCTTTTTCAAGAATTCACCCTTGCACGATGGGGCAATGGTGATAAGTCAGCACCGCATACTGGCTGCCGGGTGTATACTGCCTGTAAGCCACGACCTTGACATCCCCAAGGAGCTGGGTCTGCGCCACCGTGCTGCCCTGGGCATGTCGCAGGAGAGCGATGCCTTGGTGGTGATCGTGTCAGAGGAGACGGGAGGTATATCGATAGCCTCTGGAGGCAGGTTCCGTCTGCGGTTGTCGGCCGAGGAACTGGAGGCTGTGCTTACCGAGGGGATGGCAGGCACTGTTTAGTGTAAATCAGATGAAAGATGATAATTGAAAGATGATAGATATGATTACCCTTCTGTGGGCATCAGCAAGACAAAAGTCTCTCAACTCTCAACTCTTAACAGGGGCTCCACCCCTGCCTGTGGTTTGTCGCCCCTTCGGGGCTATGGAACAAAAGTCTCTTCGCTCAGCTTCGCCGCTTGGCTCGTCCTAGAACTCTCAACTCTAATGACTTCCTCCGGACAGGCAACAAAAGTGGTGGCACCGTGTTGCAGCAGGAACTCACGGTCGCGGAATCCCCATAACACACTGATACATGGCAGACCGCTGTTGCGGGCTGTTAAGATGTCTACGTCGCTGTCGCCTATATAGACGGAACGGGCAGGTGTTGTTGCCTTATTCTTTTCCGAAGATGCCAGTCGGCGCAGGGCCTCCAGCACTGTGTCGGGCGCAGGCTTCTTTCTTATGCCGGCGGCCTCGTTCTCGCCAATAGCCACACTTATCGTGTCGGCAAAGAAATGCTGGCATAGCTCTTCGGTGGCAGTCTGGAACTTGTTGCTCACCACGGCCATACGCTTACCTTGCCGTTTCAGTTCACTGAGCATCTCGCTTATGCCGGGGTAGGGGCGGGTGGTGTCGAGCGAATGCTCCAGGTAGTAGTGGCGGAAGGTGTCCAAGGCATCTTCAAACAGAGGGTTCTGCACGCCATTAGGCACTGCCCGTTCCATCAGCAAGCGCACACCGTTGCCCACGAAGCGTCGGACGTCGTCAATGCTGTGCTCTGGCATGGCGTGGCTGCGCAGTGCAAAGTTGACGGCAGCTGCCAGATCGCCAAGTGTGTCCAGCAGCGTGCCGTCTAGGTCGAATATATATATGTCGTACATCAGCGTACAACAGCCTTTTCCTGATTAGAAGCTTATCTTGTCCATGGCCTTGTCGAAGGCCTTGCCAGCGGCTTTCTTAGCATCTTTTATCTCGTCGCCGTAGGCATCCTTGGCCTTCTCCTTAAGGTCCTTGGCCTTTTCCTTAGCCTTGTTGTAGGCATCTTTCACGTCGTCGCCGTAGGCATCCTTGGCCTTGTCGTAAACATCCTTGGCCTTGTCCTTGACATCCTTAGCCTTTTCCTTTACCTTGTCGTAGGCCTCCTTCACGTCGTCGCCGTAGGCATCCTTGGCCTTGTCGTAAACATCCTTGGCTTTGTCTTTTACGTCATTGGCCATGTCCTTGGCTTTTTCGTAGGCATCTTTCACGTCGTCGCCATAGGCATCCTTCATCTTCTCGTAGGCATCCTTGGCCTTTTGGTATGCAGCCTTATATGCACTCATGGCTGCATCGTATTCCTCCTGGGTGTCGAAGTCGTCGCGCTCAGGCTCGTCCTCGTCAAACTCAAACTCTTCGATAGAAGCCGCAGAAGCTTTGATGTCCTTGGCGTCACTGGAGCTTTCGTCACTTTCTGAAGTCATCTCGGTGTTCTCTTCGAGGCCATCTTTTGCTTCTTCACTACTCTTGTTGTCTTTTCCTCCGCATGCGCTGAAGGTGAGGCCGATGGCCATTGCTGCAATAGCAATAAATGTCTTTTTCATAATGGTTTGTTTTTAGGTTTGTATTTTTTACAATAATGGCTCGCTTTTGTCCATTGTTTGCAATTTGTGTGCAAAGGTACACAAAAAAAATACATTCCAATAGCCTTTTAAAGAAAAATATTCGTCCTGATTCGGTTGAAAAGCCCTGTCTGTGCTGCCCACGCTCTAACAGCCTTCGGGCTTCAACCTCACAGCACGAAATAGTTTGAGTCAATCTTCACGGGTATCGATGACACCAGTCATGGATGATCTCGCTAAAGTCACGTCCTTTCAGTAGCGCATCGGCTACAGCCACCGTGCAGATGGTGTCATCTGTAAAGCCATTCTTGTCCGACATCCATTCGAAATTGTAGTCATTGGTGGGATTAAACTCCCAACGGCTACCAACTATATCTCCTATGATTGCTCCTAACATATCTTTTTTTATTTGTATCCCTGGCTTAGGCCAGCCCCTTATCAAGGGGCTTCAAATGTCTCATATTGTGGTACATCCGGGATAATTTTCACTTTACTACTCGAATTATTACCTTCCTGTATCACCTGAATCTGAATGGGGATGCGCTCCTGCAGCTCTTCCACATGGCTGATGATACCCACATGACGGCCAGACTTGGTATGCAATGAGCGTAATGTATTAATGGCATTCTGCAACGGCTCACCACTGAGTGTGCCAAAGCCCTCGTCGATAAACAGAGTATCTACTGCCAGCTTTTGACCGATGTCACTTAGTGCCAAGGCCAGGGATAGTGACACAAGGAAGCTCTCGCCACCGGAAATGGTACTGGCGGCACGGCTGACATAGCCTTGATAGGCATCTTCGAGTGATATGACAAACGTACCAGGTGCAACTTTCAGCGTATATCGGTCTGTCAGCGTCTTCATATAACTATTAGCAGAATGAATCAGACTGGTCAGGACATAGCTCTGCGCTATCCTTCTAAATGTATTACCCTTAGAATCGCCAATGAGCTGGTTCATTCGCGACCATTTCTGATACTCGGCATATCTCTTATTAACCTCTTCAATCAACTTGCCAAGGTTCTTCTTGTTCTCTTCATCGGTTTTTAACAACTGATTAATTGCACCCTTTTTCTCTGCAATCTCAGCCATTCTCGGTTCCTGTTCCTTGATGCGAGCTTCCAGAGTTCCGATGGTATCGCCTTCTTGCATTTCAGGCTTTATGCGTCTGTGCTCTTCCTGCTTCTTGACGGCATCTTTCATCAGTGTTTCCTTAGTCAGCACCTTGTTTCTGCCTGTAACCAGCTGCGTGTTGGTAGCGTCGATTTGGGCTGCGGTATAGCCATTCAG
>CAMYZK010000060.1 GCA_947303825.1 uncultured Prevotella sp.
CGATGTAAGCCCCTCTGCAACCTTCACGTTGAACTGAAGCAGGCGCTTGCCGTCTAAGGAGAAACGAAAATCTTGCATCTTGGTAAAATCCATATCGGGGGTACGTGCATAGATGAACACTACATTCCCTTTTTCGTCGTATAAGTATTCCTCGTAGAACTTACGAGCGGCAAAGTTATACTTCGACGTCACAAAAGTCAAGAAATGGGGAGGATAGGGATTGGACGAATCCTCCATGTCCTGCTCACCATAATACATGTACACATCCTCATGGTGGGGCCCCGTTCCGGGCAGATTCTGAGCTACATGCAGGTGGTAGTATACGGGAGGATAGCCCTCTACGGGAAACTCATCGTTCATCTCAGCTATACACTTTTTCTGTTCCTGATATGCCTTGCGTATGCCCTCGATAGTGTTCTGAGCAACTACAGCCTGCAGGCAACAAATGAAAAATAGACTGATAATAGCGTATCTTTTCATAGACGGTTCTCCAGTTCGTCGATAATATCGCATGCCACTTGGTCTTTTGATTTCTTTTCAAAGTCCTTCTGTCCTTCGTGTGAGATAATGCTTATCTGGTTGTCATTACTCCCGAAGCATGTGCCCTTGTTGCGCAAGGAGTTAAGCACAATGAAATCGAGGTTTTTCTTCTCCAGCTTTTGACGGGCGTTCTGCTGCTCGTCGTCTGTCTCCAGTGCAAAGCCAACGAGCAGCTGCCCTTCGTGTTTCATCCCGCCCAGCGATGCTGCAATGTCGGGATTAGGCACGAGGTGTATGTCCATCGTCTGCCCTACCCTCTTTATCTTCTGCCCTGCAACATCAGCTGGACGAAAGTCGGCCACAGCAGCACAGAGTATGGCAGCATCGCACTGTGGGAAGGCTGCCGTGGCTGCATCGTACATCTGCTGGCAGCTCTCAACATCGATGCGGTTTATGGAAGGATGAGGAGTGGGCAGTGATACCGGCCCGGACACCAGCGTCACCTCTGCTCCACGGCGGGCACACTCGCCAGCCAGTGCAAACCCCATCTTCCCGCTGCTGTAGTTGCCGATGAAACGCACGGGGTCTATCTTCTCGTAAGTAGGACCGGCGGTGATGAGTATCTTCTTCGACTGCAGGGAGCGCCCCCTAACGTCGGCAGTCTCAAAATACTCATTCAGCCTTTCTACTATGCGCTCCGGCTCCTCCATGCGTCCCTTCCCCTCCAGGCCGCTGGCCAGGAACCCTGACCCCGGCTCAATGATATGGTTGCCAAAGGAGCGCACGCGTTCCAGGTTCTGCTGCGTGGTGGGATGGGCATACATGTCCAAGTCCATGGCTGGGGCTATGAATACTGGTGCCTTCATCGAGAGATAGGTTGTGACAAGCATATTGTCGGCCACTCCCGTAGCCATCTTCCCAAGTGTCGATGCCGTACAGGGAGCAATGAGCATGGCATCGGCCCAGAGGCCAAGCTTCACATGGCTGTGCCAGGTACCGTCACGCTGTGAGAAGAACTCACTGACGACGGGTTTCTGTGTGAGTGCTGAAAGGGTTATGGGCGTGATGAATTCACGCCCGGCAGGTGTGATGACCACCTGCACCTCGGCACCGCGCTTCACCAGCTCTCTAATGATGAGACACGACTTATAGGCCGCTATCGAACCAGTGATACCCAGTACTATTTTCTTTCCTCTAAGCATTTCCATACATTATTCAATGGTGAGGCGGCGGCTCTTCGGATATTTTACCTTGTACTGCAGTATGAGGTCGCGTTGCTCGCCCGGCTGGAGTTGCAGGTTCCAGCGCACTATTCCGGTCTTTTCGTCACGTATGCCGCCACTGAGTTCCTCAACAGTGACATTGATATTTGAATTCCTTGAGATCGGGGTCTGATCATAGACCGTCATCATGGCCTGTTCCTGTCGGGTGTTCTTCACCGTGATACGCCATGTAAGCGTCTGCTCCTGATTGGAACCGATGAAGCTGCGCGACGACTTCTCGTTGACCTTCACACGCTGCAGGCGTATGCTCTGGTCGCGACCCATGGAGAAGTGCAGTGTGTCTGAGGAAATGCTGGGGTCAAGAATGCTCTTACCCACGAAAGAGTTGTCGAAATAGACGTTTGCCTCGCCCTCGAGGAGGTTGAGATTGCTCCACTTTGTTGCATCGGCCACGAGGAAGGCCTCCTTTTCAATCTTCGGAATGCCGCGATACTCGTAAGTGGCAGGTAGCTCATAGCGTGCTATCTCGGTGGTGACGCTCTTGCCGCTGGCCGGGATGGTAAGCAGCTGCTTGATGTCGAACTCATAACCGAACTGTGCTTTCTGCTGCTCTACCTCGATGACGGTACTCTCCTCCATCTCGGGAGCTTCTTCAACCATCACAGCCGCCTCCTTCATGAGCATGGGTTCACTACTGCGAGCCTTGGCGCTGCGACGCTTGGTTGACTTGCTGGTGCCGTATGCCACAACTTTCACTTCATCCAGCCGTGCTTCATCTGGCGACAATCTGACATTCAAGGAATTACCACTTACTGTGCGTGTCACACCGACATATCCTATATAGGCGAACGACAGCTGCCGTTTGCCCTGAGGCAGCGTGATGGAATAGCGTCCGTCTACATCTGTTACGGTTCCAAGTTTCGTACCCTTAACGGTTACAGTAGCTCCTATTAGCGGATCACCGTCGTCGGCAGAGACAACACGTCCGGTGACGGTGTTGCCGTCGGAAACGAAGTCGTAGGTGGGCGGTGCCAGACCGAAGTCAAGCCAGTAGGTCTTCAGTTCAGGAGCTACGTTTGTCAAGCTGGGATTAGCCGACGACAGCGTGACGGGCACATTCTTCCACTCCTCGCCTGTGTTCTGGAATATATTAGCCTTGTACGACAGCTTCAGAGGCTCATGAGTGCTACTGGAGCGCACGTCGTAGGAGGGAAACCACCCGGCATTCTTCACATAGTAGGCAAGGCTGAAGTCTACGCGACCGGCGCGCTTGACATCTACCTTTACGTCAATCTCCATCACTGTCTTCATCTTTTGGCGGGCGATGGAGTCGCGGGCCGTCTTCTTTCGCTCAAGCTGTACCGAAAGCTTCTCCAGCTGATTGTCCAGTTCCTGTGAACGCTTGTTCAGCGACAGTATCTCCTGAGAATAATAGGAATTGAGTTCCTTGATGCCTACCAAGGGTGTTGCCACGGTACGGCCAGCAACCGAACAGTTGGTCTTTACCAGTTCACGTTGTGCGGCGATAACCTCTTTCTCATCCTTTATCTGCTGAATACTCCTTTCTACAGCCTTCACACCGTCATCGGCCTGCTTCAGGCGCTGCACCTGCAGGGCCGAGTCGGGATGGGTGGTGCGGTGGCTGATGCCAAGAACGGTGAGTTGCCCTTTCGCCTTCACCTGCATGCTCTTCACATCAAGATAGGGAGAAAGGCCCGTGAATGTTACAACTTGTTCACCCTCAGTGAGGTTGACGGTCTTCGAACGCTGTACCTGTGCGCCATTGGCAAAAATGGTAACGTGGTCTATAGTAGCATTATGCTTGTCGGCGGCTGCTGCCACTAAGGGCAGCAGTAACGCGACAAGCATAATGCTCCGTGATACGGAATGTTTCATTATGTTATTGGTTTGAAGTTACGATGTTTTCATTCTATTAGAACGTGTAGGTAGCGGTGAGCAGCAGCTGGTGACGCTTGTTCGACACTTTTACCATGTCGGCAATATTGTCATCGGCAGCAAAGTCGTTGTCCATATAGCTCATAAACGGAGCGAAATATCCGTTTTGCATGCTATACTGATAGGCTGCAGAGAGGTTAACCTTATCCAGCTTCAGGCCTATGCCGCATGTGATACGATTTGTCGACTCCCAGTTGGTGTAGTCGGTTGCAGAGCTATAGTAAGAACCTGGAGAAGCCAGGGTGCCGTCTTTGAATCCATCCTTATTGTAGACTGGCGACACATAGTTATAACCGAATCTTACTGCCAGCTCTGGCGACGGACGGAACTCTGCACCAAGTTTCAGCGTGGACACACCTTTCAGTGTAGCTGCCGTGTGGCGATTCATCTCGTTGTCACTCTCGCTCTCGTCATAGTAGTCATCGTACCACCAGCTGTAGTTCTCGCCTGTTATGATACGCGAGTCTATAGTGCCATAGTCGGCATACTCATAGCTGGCTCCCAGAGCGAGGAAATCGCCAACGGTATGTCCCAAACTAACACCAAACTTCCAAGGGGTGTAGAGTTTGAAGTCGTATGCCTCTCCTGTACTAACAGAACCACCATTATCGGTCATTGAAGTGCGGTTATCGGTAGTGAGGTCATACCATGTAGGTGTAGATACCGATAGTCCTACTCGGAATGGAGAGTATTCCACCGGACGGAAGATGATGCCTGCCTTCACGTCGGCACCGCCGCCGTTAATCTGACGGTCGTCGGCAACTATCGATGTCATATTTCCAAACTGCGGATACTGCTCGGCATATTCGCTATAGTGCTTGTAGTGCACATCGTGGTAACCTATGGTAAGTCCCAGATACACACGGTCGTTGATGTTTCCGCTCAAGTTAAAGTCGTAGTCGGCAATATATCCCCAATGCCGACGGTCCATGCTATATTGGCTGGCCTCGTCGTAGTACCAGGTATTGTCATCTGCGCTGTAGTTGATATACTTGGCATAGAGATCATCCAGCTGGTTACACTGTACACTTGGATCATTCAAGTAGGGTTCACCCTTGCTGTTGGCTTCATACAGCAGCCCGTTCTTCTGCTTTGCGTATGTCAGCTTGTTTTGCGATGCATGGTCCAGATTGTTGGCAGCCGAAAGGATATAGTTGAAGTTGCGGCCCTTATGATAGTTGAATCCGAAGTTCACGAATCCGTTCCTTCCCGACTCTACCGAATAGACAAAACCCAGCTGGTCGAAGCTCATGCTTGTGGTGTGGCCGCCGCCGAAGGCAGTGGCATCCTGCTGGCTTACAGTGCCAAGTGTGATGCTGGCTTTCGACTTGCGGAACAAGCCAATGCCTGCCGGGTTTGTACTAATGGTAGAGATGTCTCCGCCCAGAGCTTCCATAGCACCGCCCATACCAACGTATGCTGCCGTTCCATTCAGGTCGCCTATTGCTATCTTGGCGTTCTCGTATGTCTCTTGTGCTGCCGCCGGAACAAAAGCCACGGCAAGGACAGCCATTGTCATTATCTTCTTCATAGCCACAAATATAAAGTATTACTATTGTTCGTAACTGATTGTTCTATCGACGACCACCGCCAAAGCTGCCGCCACCCGAGCGTCCGCCGCCGCCACCGCCGCCACGACTGCCACCGAAGCTGCCGCCGCCCGATGAACTGCCACCGCTGCTGTAGCTGCCGCCGCTGCTGCCCGACGACCTTGTACCGCCGCTATAGCTGCCGCCAGTGCTGCTACCGCCGAAGTTGCCGTATGAATTGGAGTAGGAGCCTGTGCTTCCATTGGAATAGGTACGTGTGCGAGTAGAAGTAGTCCTGCTACCGGTGCTGCTCGACCCACGGAATGTTCCTGATGTGCCCAGTGTCCTGCTGCCTCCGAAGGTTCCGGAAGAGAAGGTGTGTGTGCGACCGTTACCATATCCACGGTTAACAGAACGCGACACGACTCCGTGATTGGAGGTCCCTGCATAGCCGCGATTCCCTACTACACGACCTACTCCGCCGCCGCCATAGTAAAAGCCCCCATAGTACCTGGGATAATGGTAGTAACCCCAGCCGTAGCTGCCATAGTACCAGGGTGAATACCAGGGGTCATACCAGCCATAGCCCCAGTACCAGGGATCGTAGTACCAGGAGTCATACCAAGGATAGAAGGAAGAGTAGTACCAGGGCGAGTGCCACCCCCACGAGTCATTGTAGCCTCGGTTGTAGCCTGCCCAGTATGCCGATGAAGGTTCGTAACCGTCCCAGCGGGCCATATTCCTGGTAAGCGAGAAGTCACCGGCAGAGTCTGGATAGACACCCTCCACTCCAATAAAATTGATAATGTCACTAGAGTCGGCAGGCATTACCTCGTAACTGCTGCCGCGACGGTTATACTCGTCAACGTTGCGCCATGTGTTCTGACGATATGTCTCAGCAGGTACGACAACGTAGGATGATGTGCGCTCTCTGCTGACACTCTTCTTAGAGGGAACAAAGTACAGGTCGTCATCCTGTGCTGCACTGGGCGATGCTAAAGCACCCAGCATTACTGACAAAAGAATCCACTTTTTCATATCATTATTGTTTTTATATACTTTCACGATGCAAAAATACCGCTAATTTTTATGCAAAAATACGGAAAAACCCTAAAACATGGTAGGATTTTCCCTATTTTTTTTAATTTTGCAGTCAAAATTAACAGTGAAATGAAATATTTTGAGGTTATATTCCATATTTCTGCTCCCTCTGATATGGCTGGCAACGTGAACGACGTTATTGCAGCCATGGCTGGCGAAGCAGGATTCGAGACTTTCGACACTACAGCCGAAGGGGAACTTCGCGGATATGTACAGCAAGCATTATACGACAGTGAAATGCTCGATAGCATTATTGAGTCGCAACCCTTTGGCAACTCGGTTCAGATTACCTACAGCGTGTCCGAAGCAGAGTACAAGAACTGGAACGAGACATGGGAAGAGCAGGGGTTTGAACCTATTTATATAGGTAACAACCTTCTTATTTGCGACGGAAGACACTTGCCACTGCAAACCACTCTACAGGGAGTGACTACAGTTCAGATTAACACCCGCATGGCCTTCGGCACAGGCAATCACCAGACTACCAGGCTAATGGCTCAAGCACTAATCGACCTATACCTATCTAATCTGTCGGTTCTCGACTGCGGCACTGGCACAGGAGTACTGGCTATCATAGCACTGCTACGTGGAGCCGCCTATGCCCTGGGATACGACATTGACGAGTGGAGTGCCGACAACGCCAGGCTAAACGCCAGGCTAAACGGTGTTGAAGACAGAATGGACATTCGAGAGGGCGACTCCAACGTCATTGCGCAAGCGGGAAGACATTTTAATGTGGTAACGGCAAACATAAATCGCAACATACTTCTTGCAGACATGCCAAGGATGAAGCAGGCACTGAAGCCAAGAGGCTACTTGCTGTTAAGTGGATTCTACCATGACGACGCGCCCCTGCTCCTCAGCAAGGCCGAAGGACTTGGTCTGTCGCTGCTGCGTGAATACAACGAGGAAGAATGGACATGCTTGGTCTTTCTTTCAGATGAGAGATGATAGATATGATTTCCGGATAGTCAGATGATAGAAAGATGAAAAAAAAGTTCAGAACGCTAATATTAGTCCTGCTGGCACTAGCCTTTGTTATTCCCGCAGGTGCAGTGCTGAAAGAGCAAAACCTGGAACAGACGCTCAGTGTGCTGCGCTACGAACTTACCAAACGCTATGATGAACTGACAAACATGTCGGCCGAACGCAAGCAGCAGACACGCGAAATCCTAATGCAGCTGCGCGAAACAATAAAGCTGAGCAACCAGAACGCGCTTATGCTTTACTCACAGCAGCAGAACAATGTCTTCGAAATGACATACGCATGCCATGAGGCCACTGAACAGTACATCAAATTCCAGCACCAGCGGCTACCCTTCAAGTCATACATCGAAGACCTTGACGTTGAGATTGCCAAATACGACAGCCTTGTTGTAAGCCTAAAGAACATACGCCACACCATGCTCGACGAGGCTGCGAAAACAGACCGTAGCGTTTGCCTCACACTCGCCGTCAGCATACGCAACACCCTTAACGACACAAGAGGGCAGGTGAACGAATACATCACCTTCTACGAGAACACCGAGAAGCGACTGAAACATCTCAACGACTATGCCAACAAACTATACAACGAGATACAGACCAGCATCTTCCTGAACGGAGGTGAAAACTACTTTTCCATCCTGAAGAATATCGGTGCACGGTGGCACGACATGCAGGATGCTGTCTCTGCTAAATACCGGCCATCATCGGCCAACTCCGACTGGGACAGTACCGTCATCTTCGGACTGTTCATACTCATCCTTTCCTATGTCGTTGTGTCAATAGTACTCAACCTCCTCGCATTCCGGTTCATGCCCCGCCGTTTCCACACACGCGAGTTCCTTAGGAAGCGCACATGCATTATCATGGCCACCACCACCGTAACCTTTGCTGCCGTGCTGGGGGTGATGCGCGCCACTCTGCACCAGAACTTCTACATCATGGCCAGCGGACTTCTCATTGAGTATGCCTGGCTACTGGGAGTCATCCTCATTTCGCTCCTGCTGCGCGTCAAGGGTAAGCAGATAAGAAGTGCCTTCTACATCTATTCACCGCTAATAGTTATAGGCTTCAGTGTCATCGTCTTCCGCATCATTCTCATACCCAACGAGCTGGTAAGCATAGTGTTTCCTCTCCTGTTGCTACTGTGCACACTGTGGCAGTTCGCTGTGCTCAAGAGGCATCATAGAAACATCCCACGCTCCGACCGATTCTACAGCTACATCACCATGGCCATCCTCATCTTTGCCTTGACATGCTCATGGATGGGCTACACACTGATGGCTGTGCAGATACTGATATGGTGGATAATGCAGCTGACATGTATACTCACCATAACGTGCATAAATAGTTACCTGAAATACTACGGCGAACGTCATGGATACTCAGAGAAAGCCATCACTCGGTCATGGTTCTTCCTCCTGGCGCGCCGTGTACTACTGCCCATAGCTGGCGTATGCTCGGTAATGCTTTCCATCTACTGGGCAGCCGATGTATTCAACCTGGGAAACCTCTGTTGGACTATCTTCAAGACCAATTACATAGACTTCGACAACCTCAAGATAAGCATCATCAAGGTCTCTATGGTTGTCAACCTATGGTTCATCTTCGCCTACGCCGCCAGCACCATACTGTCGTTACTCCGCCTGCACTTCAATACTACCGACCCCACAACCTCCGCCAGTCGAGTGGTGATGGGCAAGAACGTCATTCAAGTACTGGTGTGGGGAGTGTGGCTGCTCATGTCGCTCTCTATAATGCACGTCAGCGTGACGTGGCTGCTGGCCATCTCTGGAGGCCTCTCCACTGGCATAGGCTTTGCTTCCAAGGACATAATAGAGAACATCTACTACGGTGCGACACTCATGGCCGGACGTGTGAAAGTGGGCGACTGGATAGAGGTAGACAATACCATGGGCAAGGTGACATCGATAAGCTATACATCGACAGTGGTCGAGTCGCTATACGGCGAGATTATTACTTTCCAGAACAGCCAGCTCTTTACCAAGAACTATAAGAACCTGACACGTAACCACGGCTTTGTGCTGGCAGCAGTACCATTCGGAGTGGCCTACGGATCCAACCTCAAACAGGTAACGACTCTGGTAGAGGAGGCTGTCAACTCGATGAACCACCAGTGGACCGACCATACGAAGAAGGCAAAGGTCGTTGTTGGAGCCATGGCAGAGTCGGGCATCGACTTCAAACTCTATATCTGGGCAGATGCTGTAAAGAAAATATACGTGGTGAGCGACGTACTGAAACTCATTTATGCCACCCTCAACGAAAACGGCATACAGATACCTTTCCCACAGAGAGATATACATATAATACAATAAATCCACTGTAATTCTTTGGTGTTTTGCAAGCTTATTACTATCTTTGCAAGCCCAAAAACTATCAGAAAATGGCTGAGACAAACTCAAACAGGCGCAATATGCGGCAGCAACCTGTTGACAACAACTATTCGCATATACAGCCCCAGGCACTAGAAGTAGAGCGGGCTGTGCTAGGTGCATTGCTCATAGACAAGGACGCATACGCCGTGGTATGCGAGATGCTCTATCCGGAAAGCTTCTATGAGCCCCGCAACCAATATATCTATGAGGCCATACGCGACCTCTCTATGAACGAGAAGCCCGTTGATGTTCTTACCGTGAGCGAACAGCTGGCGCGCAACGGCAAGCTGGAGGAGGCGGGCGGCCCCGCATACCTGGCAGAGATTTCGAGCCGTGTGGCTTCGAGTGCACATATTGAATATCATGCACGAATAGTGGCACAGAAATTCCTCGCCCGCCAG
>CAMYZK010000061.1 GCA_947303825.1 uncultured Prevotella sp.
ACGCCGTTGCGGCAAGACTGGGAATACTGCACCTGGATACCGGGGCCATGTACCGGGCTCTCGGGCTCACCGCCATACGCAGGGGGATAGATCTCCAGGATGAGGATGCTGTCGTGGCCCTGTGCACTTCTCTTCCCATGCCTATAATGCCGCTTACCGACTTTATGGGTATCATAAGCGAACTCTCTGTAAGTTCTACGCCGCAGGTATTCCCATCGAACAAAGGGAACAGCATCTGTTGCTGCGACACATGCCAGCCACAATATCCGGGCGAGAAACGGTTGGTATGGTGCCATCCCAGCTTGTCTATGCTCTGCTGAAGTGTGAGCTCCATCTGGTCGGCGCATCGCTCGGCAATAACCGAGCCAAGGGCATCGGCAATGTACACGCGCACCATGTCGCCCTCGCTCATGAGCCGCTTCTGGTAAGCCTCAAACTCCTTGCCGCTGGTGGCTATGAAGAGGGCGTATGCCTCTGCTCCCCGCAGCTGCCGCATTATTATCCTTCCCATGTCGAAGTCTGGCAGGTGGCTTGTCGCCAGGAAGCAGAACTGCGGCTGTAGCCATTGTCTCACCTCGTCAATGATAGTCTGTGTCTCTTGCTGGGTGGCATCGTCGGGAGCAACCTCATGATAGCCCATCTGCTCAAAAACATGGGCAGGCAAGATGTTCAGGGAGTCGTAGTTCAGCGTCTTGTGTGTCACTGTGTCTATCTACGGTTAAACTCGTTGAGAGCCTCAAAGAAGGCGTCGATGTTCTCAATAGGCGTGTGCGGAGGTGTGTCGCATCCGCTCGACAGGACAAAGTTTGGATAGTTGCGCATCCGCTCCAGCAGGTCGAGCACTGCCGTCCGCATCTGCTCCGGTGTGCCGTCCTTGAACACGCTCACCGGGTCGATGTTTCCCATGGCCAGTGACGTTGGCGGCACTTCTCTTATCACTTCTTCCATGTCGCACTTGTTGCCGAAGTGGTAGGCAGCGGCACCCGTCGTCACCATGGCGTGTGTGCAGTTGCCGGTATTGCCGCAGTTGTGCAGCACCACCATAAAACTGTCGTCCTGCACCTTGTCAACAATGTGTTTGACATACCTGGACGAGAATGCTAGGCAGTCGTCGTCAGACAGCAGGCCGGCAGCCGGCTCGGCCATCATCACACCTGCTGCCCCCGTCATCTTCAGGGCCTTGCAGTATTTAAGTATCAGCGTTGTGCATTTCTCCAGCAACAGGTGGGCAGCTGCCGGCTGCTCGTATATCAGTATCATGATCTCCGACATGTCGAACAGACGTCCTGCCAACGAGAACGGACCTATGCAGCCGGTGATGAGTGGCAGGTGCCTTGTCTCTGCCACGGCTCGTGTTGCCAGCAGGCTTGCCTTCAGGTATTGCGGTATACGCCCTGCTTCCAGCGAGGGAACCTGAAGCCTCTCTATGCTGGCGGCATCGGGCAGCAGCCTGCCAGAGATGGCGGGCACGGCATCGTCGCTGAAGGTCACAGTCGCTCCGAAAGCCTCGGCCTCTGTCGTGAGATCCATTATGGTAGAGGCTGCCACGCAGTCATAACGCAGTGCCAGCGTCCTTACAGCCTGGCAGTGAACCACGCCGTTGCTCACGGCCTGCCTCACCGTGTTTCCATTCAGCTCTATGCCGGGGTGTGTCATCACCGGCAGTGCCGTTACCTCGCGCCGACTGATAATATCGGATATCCACTTGCTTGTTTTCATTCTAGATGATAGACTTCATCAGATGAAAGATGATAAATGAAAGATTATAGATATGATTACCCTGCTGTTTAAGTGTAGAGTTCTTTGCAGAGACCTCCGCGAAGCGCCTGAGCACCTACGGAGCGCAAGAAAGCGGTAGAACCGAGCGAAGAGAGTTTTTTAGGAGTTCAGGAGTTCAGACAACACCCTGCAAGCGGTAGCAAACTCTAAACTAGGTGCAGCGGTAGCAAATTCTTCACTCTTCACTCTCAACTTACAACCACACTCCTGCTTCCGTCGGCATTGACGGTGATACTTACCTTTACGGCGTCGTCGGGCAGCAACGGCTCTATCAGCTCGGGCCACTCTATGAGGCAAAGGCTGCCTGAGTAGAAATACTCTTCGTAGCCCATGTCGTATACCTCCTCCAGTTTTTTTATCCGGTAGAAGTCGAAGTGGAAGATGCTGTCTCCTCCCGCCCGTTCATACTCGTTAACGATGGCAAAGGTAGGCGACGTTATCACGTCTTTCACTCCCAGCTCCTCGCACAGGGCCTTTATAAACGTTGTCTTTCCCGCCCCCATGGTGCCATAGAAGGCAAAGACGGTGCCACTGCCCATCTGCGCTATAAACTCGCGTGCCGCCTGATGTATGTTGCCAATATCTCTTATCTCTATTGTCATACTATTCGCAATTTGCCTGCAAAGTTACGAAAAGTCGAGCGCAAAACAAAGGAACTTGTTCTTTTTTTTGCCGAGACGGAGTAATTTCGCCGTCGCAGACGGCAAAGTTACGAAATAAATGCTTGTAAAGAACAACGGATTTTGGAAGATTAACGCTAATCGTTTCTTTAGTACGCTTGCCAGAGCAAGAATTCGGCCGAAAATAAAGGCCGCTCGGCGACGATAGGAAAGGCTACGGGTAGGCGAGTACGGCTCGGGAATGGTGAGTTAGGTTTCTAATTCTAACCCAAATACTGGTCTCAGAAGCCCACTGTCCGCTGAGTAACAAGAGCGAGCAGAGCTCGAGCGGAAAGCAATTTATAGCAGAACGTGGAATTTAGCGCTCGGCTATGCCGCTTGCTACCAACGGGACGCAAGAACGGTCTCCAATTCGTCACCCAGTTTTCCTCAATTCCCCAGACTTCCTTTTTTTTTATAGTATATAGCATGAGCAATCCAAAAACATTTGGTTGTTTTAAAAAAATATAGTATTTTTGCAACGAAAAAAAACAGAAGATGGCAAAGAATATAACGACATCGGCAATCAGTCGGCAGAACATACTGAACAATAGAGTTGCCTTGCCGAGAATTCAAGAGGCATCTGATGCGCGGAACTTCCGAAAGTTATAAAAAAAGATAGAACAAACCTTTGAACGATGAAGAAGACTATTATGATTTCTGCTCTGCTGCTTGTGTGCCTGGGCACCCATGGGCAGGCGGGGGAGCGCATCAGGCGTAACCAGGTGGGCTGCTATCCGCAGCAGGAGAAAATAATCGTTGTCGAGGGCACGAACCCAGGCAACAAGGTACGCGTAATGACACCCGACGGGAAGACGCTGAAGGCGAAGACGGTGCGCAAGTTTGTGTCGCCGCTGTCGCAGAAGACGCGCTATGTAGTCAGCCTCGGCTCGCTGTCGGCCCCGGGCGACTACCGCGTCGGCCTAGACGGTGAGTCGTGCGTGCTGCATGTCAGCGAGCGGCCCTTCCACGACATCGCCACGGCCTCGCTGCGCCTCTTCTATCTCGTCCGCTCGGGCGTGCCCATCAGTCAGGCCGGAGATTATAACCGCCCTCTCGGACATCCCGACACACAAGTGCTTGTCCACAACTCGGCCGCCTCACCGATGCGGCCCGCTGGAACCGTCATCAGCTCTCCCTATGGCTGGTACGACGCTGGCGACTATAATAAATATGTGGTGAACTCGTCCTTCAGCATCGGACTCATGTTTGCCACTTACGAACAGCATCGCGAGTACTTCTCGCAGCTGAAGACCAACATCCCCGAAAGCGGCAACGCAACGCCCGACTTTTTGGACGAGATGATGTTCAACCTGCAGTGGCTTCTCACCATGCAGGATCCCTACGACGGCGGTGTCTATCACAAGCTGACGACACCCAACTTCGAGGGCTTTGTTATGCCGACAGACTGTAAGCAGCCCCGCTATGTCGTGGCGAAGAGCGTCACCGCGACGCTCGACTTTGCTGCCGTCATGGCCGATGCCGCCCGTATCTTCGAGCCTTATCAGCATGACTATCCCGGCTTCAGCGCTCAGGCCGCAGCGATGGCCGAGCGCGCATACCAGTGGGCGAAAGCCCATCCCAAGGCGTTCTACTTCCAGCAACAGCTCAAAGACCCCGCCGTTAACACCGGCACATACGGCGACGGCGATGCTGCCGACGAGTTCTTCTGGGCGGCCACCGCGCTCTGGCGGCTGACGGGCAAGCAGGCCTATCTCGATGACGCGCGCCAGTATCAGCCACAGCAGTTCACCACGCCCACATGGGGCAATGTGGCCTCGCTCGGTGCCTTTGAGTGTATGGCCGCTGCCAGCAGCCCGCTGCGCGAGACGATGCTTCAACAGCTGACGGCCTACTGCGATGCAGCCATCCAAGGCGTGGAGCAGTCTGCGTTCCAGTCGCCCTACGGCAACAACCCGAGCGACTTTGGCTGGGGCTGCCTGGCCGAGCACTGCTGCTGTCAGGCTCTGGCCCTGCTCTATGCCGATGCTATGAGGGACACCACAAAGTACCGCCGCTATGCCCTGCAGAACGCCGACTACCTGCTGGGTCGCAACGCTACTGGCTATTGCTATGTTACTGGTTTCGGCGACAAGAGTCCGATGCATCCCCACCATCGTCCGTCGGCTGCCGATGGCATAGACGCTCCCTTCCCCGGCATGCTTGTCGGAGGGCCCAACCCCGGGCAGCAGGACAAGCGTGACATGAAGAACGCCGTCTATCCCTCGAACGTGCCCGACGAGTCGTACATCGACGATGCCGAGTCATACGCCTCCAACGAGATTGCCATCAACTGGAACGCCTCGCTCGTCGCCTTCCTCTGCTGGCTCGACGCTCTGGGTGAGTAAGGCTGACAGCCGACCAGAAGACGGCATTTTCATTCCTTTTTAAAGTGCGTTTTTTCGCTTTGACACCAAGATTTTTTTGTCTTCTCAACAATTATGCGTATATTTGCATGATTTTGCACATGGAACTGGCCTTTGCTGAGTTGTTCCATTTGAGAACAGACTTAACTATTGTGATGAAGAGACTGCTAATAATCTGCCTAATGGTGGTGCTGGGGTCATTTGCTACCTCTGCCCAACGTGGTATGCGTGTGCGGAAGGACGTGCCGCTCGACTCCATCCGCCTGAGTGACCCCGCTGTCCTGGCCGACAAGAAGACACAGATGTACTACATGACCGGAACGGGCGGCATGATATGGCGCTCGGCCGACCTGAAGCTCTGGGAAGGCCCGTTCAGGGTGACGGAGTTCAAGGCCGACTCATGGATGGGCCCCCGTCCGATGATATGGGCTGCCGAGCTGCATCAGGCAGACCCCACCCCCAACCCCTCCCCTACAGGGGCGGGGAGTTGGTACTACTATTTCGCAACGTTCACCAACCAGGCGGTGAAGATAGACACGGTTCGCGGTAACGTCATAGAGCGGCGCGCCTCGCAGGTGCTCCGTGCCGACAACCCGATGGGGCCATACCGGGCCTTTGGCGACGCAGCCTACCTGCCCGCCGACCGTCCCACGCTCGACGGCACCTATTGGAAGGACAGCGACGGCAAACCTTACATGGTCTTTTGCGGTGAGTGGCTGCAGAACTGGAACGGCACCATCGAGAAGATTGAACTGAAGCCCGACCTCAGCGGCACCTTAGGCGAACCGAAGGTTCTCTTCCGTGCAAGCGACTCTCCCTGGAGTCGTGAGAAGAATGATAAGGGCGAAATTACCTGGAACAAAGTGACCGACGGGCCTTTCCTCTTCCGCACGGCGACAGGGCGGCTGGGCATGGTCTGGACGTCGTGGGTCTTCGATGTTTACACGCAGGGCGTGGCCTACTCGGAGAGCGGCACGCTGGACGGCCCCTGGACGCAGGAGCCGGAGCCCATCACGCCGCCAGGCTACGGTCACTCCATGCTCTTCCAGTGCTTCGACGGTCGGTGGATGATGTCGGTGCACCATCACTCGAAGGACGCCCGGGGGCGCACGGTGCGCATCCCCCATTTCTTTGAGGTGGACCTGAGCGGCGACAAACTTATTGTAAAGACAAGCAAATGAAATAGCAGATATGAAAAGACTACTCTTCATCGCCCTGCTGCTGCCACTGATGGCAAGCGCGGCCAAGCCCAGACAACTCAAGGAGAAAGACATGGGTGCCTATCTCTTCACCTACTTCAGCGACCCCACGCACGGACTGTATATGGCCATCAGCTACGACGGCTATACCTTCACGGCAGTGAACAACGCCGAGCCCATCATTAGCGGCGACAGCATAGCCGAGCAGCATGGCATACGCGACCCGCACATATACCGCGCGCCTAACGGAAAGTTCTACATCGCCATGACCGACCTGCACATCTTCGGTAAGCAGAAGGGCATCCGCACCACGCAGTGGGAGCGGCCCGACGAGTTTGGCTGGGGCAACAACCGTGGGCTGGTGCTCATGGCGAGCGAAGACCTCATCCACTGGACACACCACGTGGCCCGCATCGACAAGCTCTTCCCTGAACGGTTCGGCAAGATTGGCTGTGCATGGGCTCCGCAGACCATCTGGGACCCTGAGGCAGGAAAGCCGATGGTCTATTTCACCATCCGACAACAGGCGGGCGGCCGTACAAAGCTCTACTACAGCTATGCCGACGAGGCCTTCACCACCTTAGAGACCGAGCCGCAGCTGCTGTTCGATTATCCCGACACGACCATTCAGGTGCTCGATGCCGATATCTGTCCGATGCCCGACGGAAGGTATTTTATGACCTACGTCGCGCAGGAGAATCCCGGCGGCATCAAGTATATGATTTCTGACCGCATCAACCACTTCGATGACTACCACGCCGAGCAGATTGACACGGAGCGCACGGGCTGCGAGGCCCCTAACGTGTGGAAACGCATCGGTGAGAACAAGTGGGTCGTCATGTACGACATCTATAGCATCCACCCCAACAACTTCGGCTTTGTGGAGACCAGCGACTTCAAGACCTTTTCGCCCTTGGGCCGCTTTGGTGAGGGAAAGATGAAGCTTACCAACTTTGTCTCGCCTAAGCATGGCAGCGTTATTCACATCACCAAGGCAGAGGCCAAGCGACTGGAGAAATATTGGAACGAGCAGCAAGCCCGCAAGCAGCAAAAGACTATCCGCAGCGGCGAGCTGTGGTATGACGACAGTGGGCGCCACATCAACGCACATGGCGGCGGTGTGATGAAGTACGGCGACACGTACTACTGGTTTGGCGAGCACAAGGACGAGCGCACCAGCAGTGCAATGGTCGGCGTGATGTGCTACGCATCGAAGGACTTGGTCAACTGGCGTAACTGCGGCGTGGCACTGAGCGTGACAGAGCCTGCACCTGGTCAGGCAGACGGCCGACGCATGAGGGGACGCGGCGCGACGACAGATTCTGACATTGAGCGTGGATGCATCCTTGAGCGTCCGAAGGTCGTCTATAATCCTGTGACGAAGAAGTTCTGCATGTGGTTCCATCTGGAGCTGAAGGGTCGTGGCTATGACGCCGCCCGCTACGGCGTGGCTGTGGCCGACCGTCCCGAGGGCCCTTACAAGTTCCTCTACTCGTCGAGGGCCGACGCGGGCGAGTGGCCTATAGAAGCCTACCCAGGCCCCTCCCAAGGAGGGGGTGTTGAGTTGGTAAAATCAGCTGCTTTTGGCAACCAGGCATCCCATTCTTGGGAGAAGCCTGGGGAGGTTCCCAAGGAATGGACTCCCGAGTGGATTGAGGCCGTGAAGCAAGGGATGTTCGTGAAGCGCGACTTTGGCAGTGGTCAGATGGCGCGCGACATGACGCTCTATGTCGATGACGACGGCAAGGCATACCATATCTTCTCAAGCGAGGAGAACCTTACCCTCCACATCGCCGAGCTTACCGCCGACTACCTGCACCACACGGGCCGCTACACCCGCGTGGCTCCCGCCGGCCACAACGAGGCTCCTGCCATCTTCAAGCACCAAGGAACGTACTGGATGATTACCAGCGGCTGCACCGGCTGGGCGCCCAATGAGGCTCGCATGTTCTCGGCACCGAGCATCTGGGGACCGTGGACGCAGCACCCTAATCCCTGCCGAGGCCCGAAGGCAGAGCTTACCTTCGGTGGGCAGAGCACCTTCGTGCTGCCCATTGACCATTCACCATTGAACATTGACCATTCAGCTGCGCACAAGGAATCCTCAAATCTCAATTCTCCTACATCTTCATGGCCGACATCTGGCACCCCGACCATCCCATAGACGCCCGCTACATCTGGCTGCCTATTGAGTTCGAGGACGGAAAGCCAGTCATCAACTGGCGCGACGAGTGGGAATTGGAAACCAATAAGTAATGAGAAAGACAATTCTTATGGCTGTGACGATGCTGATGGCATCGGCAGCTTCTTTTGCACAAGTAGACTCTGTCTCCCTGCAGGAGGTAGTGGTGACAGGCACACGCAACGCCACCGACGCGCGCCACCTGCCAATGACGGTGACGGTGATAGACTGCAACCAGCTGACATCAGAACACCAGACCAGCATACTGCCAACAGTGATGCGCGAGGTGCCTGGACTGTTTGTCACCTCACGCTCGATGATGGGCTATGGCGTATCGACGGGTTCGGCGGGCGGCATCAACCTGCGCGGCATCTCTGGCGGTGCCGGACAGCTCATGGTGCTCATCGATGGCCATCCGCAGTATCAGGGCATCTATGGACACCCCATCAGCGATAGCTATCACACACTGATGGCAGAGCGCGTGGAGGTGCTACGTGGCCCGGCATCTGTTCTCTACGGCAGCAATGCGATGGGCGGTGTGATGAATATCGTGACCCGCCTTCCTATCAGCCAGAACTCCGTACGCACACAGATAGACATGGGGGCTGGCAGCTACGGCACCATCCAGGCCGAGGCCTCTAACCAGGTGCATCAGGGCCGCTTCTCGTCGGCCATCGCCGCCAACTATGGCCGTAGTGACAATCACCGTCCCCGCATGGGATTCGAGCAGTATGGAGGCTACATTAATCTGGGCTACAACCTTAACCGTCATTGGAAAGCATCCATCAATGCCAACGTGACACACTTCAATGCGAGCTATCCCGGCTCGACCGACAAGCCGATGTTCGATGCCGACCAGTGGATTACGCGTGGCGTCGTCTCTGCCGCCATTGAGAACCATTACGGCAAGACGAGTGGAGCGCTGAGCGTCTATTCCAACTTTGGCCGCCATAAGATTGACGACGGAAATACCGACCCGACTGTGCCTACTGCCCGCTATTTCCGCTCGAAGGACGCGCTGACAGGCATCAGCTGATATCAGAGCGCACAGCTCTTCGAGGGCAACCGCCTGACTGTTGGTGTGGACTACATGCACATCTACGGTAATGCCTACTACACTTCGAAAGAGACTGGTGCCGTGCTCGACACGCCTAACAAGCAGAGCGGCAAGTCCTACCGCAACGAGATTGCAGGCTATGCCGACTTCCGCCAGGACATCTTGGACTGGCTCACTGTTGATGTAGGCGCGCGTGTAGACCATCACAGCATCACCGGCACGGAGTTCGTGCCGCAGGCGGGTGTCGTTGTCCGTCCCATCGAGACGGGAGAGGCCAAGGCGATGGTGAGCAAGGGCTTCCGCAACCCCACGATGCGCGAGATGTACCTCTATCCGCCCTCAAACACCGACTTGCAGCCGGAACGCCTGTGGAACTACGAGCTCTCGTGGCATCACCGCCTAAGCTACGACAATAGTTTCTGGCCTGGTCTGAACTATGGGGTGAACGTTTTCTTCCTTAAGGGCGACAACATGATTCAGACACAGCAGGTGGACGGTAAGCCACGCAACGTGAACACGGGCGAAATAGAAAACTGGGGCATCGAGGCGGAGGCGCATTATCGTCTTAATAAGCACTTCAGCGTTAGCGCCAACACGTCGTACCTGCACATGAAAAACAAGATTGTCGCATCGCCCACCTACACTGACTACATAGGCTTAAACTACCGCTGCAACAAATGGATGGCCACTGTAGGCCTGCAGTATATAGAAGACCTCTATACTGCCGTCGGTGCCAATGAGAAAACAGAGAGCTTCTACTTGCTGAACGCCACCATTAACTACCAACTGACAAAGCCTGTCG
>CAMYZK010000062.1 GCA_947303825.1 uncultured Prevotella sp.
TATTCCCTCCTCGCCACGGCTGAAGGGTGTGTCGAAGAGTGTAGAGTTTAGGATGTAGAGTTTGCTACCGCACGGTGTGATGCCCTCCCGTATCGAGGTAGCACGCTCTACACTCTGCACTTTAGACTTTAAACTCAGTAGGGCTGTCTCCAGTCCGAAGAGCATGCTAGGGTAGGGGCGCAGCTCCTCGTAGGGTATCTGCCCCGTGCGTTCCACCTCGTCGCACCATCTGCGCAACACATTATTATAAATATTCCTTGGCATGTCGTCGCAGCTCAGGCTAGGCAGTGGTGCGCACTCGCCCACGCCCGTTGCTTTGCCGTCGGTGGCACTGATTATCCACGACCGCCTCTCGGTGTACACTCCTCGCGACGTTCCAGCCGGCTGCTTGAAGTGCAGCATGCGCTCAGTGACTGTCAATTTTAAGGTTCTCTCTGTCATTTTCAGTACTGTCAACGGGCATCGTTAGTTTGCGCTATTCTGGTTGCCCTTTTGGGGTACAAATATAGGCAAACTTATTGTAATAGTTTACTCTTTATTTTGTTTTGTTGATTTCCACTGTATTATGAATCCATAGTGGTAGGGCTGGTTGCCGTCGATGGTATACTGTGGCAGTGTGCGCTGGCCCCAGGTGTCGATGCCGCCAACACCGTGTACGTTGAGGTCGATGTTGAGGTTGACAAAGCGTCCGCACTGGATGTCTTGGGGATGCTTGGCGGGCTCTAAGTCTTCCTCACCATATTCCCAGGCACGGATGCATAGTGGCTGAAGCCCATTGATGGTGAGGGTGCGCTTGTTGTTGGTGATATTAAACCAGCGCACATCCGTACGGCAACCGTTATCCTGAGGATGGATATACTCGGTCTCAAACTCAGAGAGCGGCATCTTGTACTGTCCCAGGAACGCACTGCGCTTACGGTCGGGATAGTTCTCCCAGGGTCCACGGCCATAGTATTCGATATTGGTATAGTCGCTTTTCAGTCGCATGCGCATGCCGAACTTGGGTATGAGCGGTATGTCTTTTTGTAGAGGCTGATAGTTGGCGCCAACCATTATTCTTCCTTCATTGGTTATGGTGTAGGTGAGGGTGTAGTCGGCTCCCACGGGTAGTGACATCTCGTATGTCAGGACTATGCAGTCGTTCTTCTCCTCGGTACGGATGGCCTTGACTTTTCTCTGGGCTGCGGCATCGCGCCATGCTGCAAGGCGACGGGCAAAGCCGGCAGCGTGCTGGTTGTCGTTCTCCGGTTTCCAGAAGTAAGGCTCCAGCGGGGCTTCCAGCATCTGCTCTCCGTTGACCACAAGGCCGCTGAGTGCTCCCTGCGGGTTGAAATGGAGGATGGCATCGCGGGTGGTGACAGCGATGTAGTCTTCATCGTTGCGCATCAAGAAGGCAGGCTTGCCGCTAATGCCGTTGGGGAAGATGTAGTCTCTAAGTATGAACTGCTCGCGTGCTACAGCGTATCCCTTTGCTGCCCAGGGCTTGTCTTCCTTCAGGCGTGCCTCGATGGTCATGGTCACCTCGTTGTCGTCAGGATAATAGGGTAACTCAATACGGTCGCCCTTGAGTTCCAGTAGTCCGCCGCCGGCAACCTCGCCATTGCGTGATAGCGTGTAGTAATACTCGTACTCGTCGAGGGGGGTGAACTGGTCGCGGTTGGTGAGTAGTAAGGTATTACCTTCACGGGCAAAAGAGATGGGCTGGTAGACGTGCTGCACCTCGTAGTAGTGAGGATGGGGGGTGCGGTCGGGGGCAATGAGTCCGTTGATGCAGAAGGCTCCGTCGTTGGGCTTGTCGCCGAAGTCGCCCCCGTATAGAAAAGCCTCACCCCCGCCCCCTCTCCGATGGGAGAGGGGAGTGGTTACCTTTGCTGCAGCCTCTTCGCCTTGAGAGTATTTACTCCCCTCTCCAGTCGGAGAGGGGTTGGGGGTGAGGCTGCTTATCCCCTGGTCCACCCAGTCCCAGATGGCTGCGCCACAGATGCTGCTGTCGGCATAGATCACATCCCAGTATTCCTGGAAGTTGCCCATGGAGTTGCCCATGGCATGAGCATATTCACGCATCATGAAGGGACGGTCGGTGACCTTCTTAGCCCCTTCACGCAGACGGTCGGGCGACAGATAGCCGTCGTCGTAGATGTCTGAGTAACGGCGGTCGGTATCACAGAAGGGTAGGGCGATGGCATCGAGGGCTACGACGGCCTCGCGCATCGCCTTCATGTTGGGGCCTACGCCACCCTCGTTGCCCAGGCTCCAGAAGATGACGCTGGGGTGGTTCTTGTCGCGCTGCACAAGACTGACGGCACGATCCACATGGGCGTCCTTCCATTCAGGGTCTTCGCCCATCACCTTGTTAGCATAGCCGTAGCCGTGACTCTCCTGGTTGGCCTCGTCCATCACATAGATGCCCCAGCGGTCGCAGAGCTCGTAGAGGTATTCGCGGTCGGGATAGTGCGAGGTGCGCAGGAAGTTGATGTTGGCCTGCTTCATCAGCGCGATGTCCTTCTCGTAGGTGGCATCGTCGACATAGCGACCCGTCACGGGATGGTGGTCGTGACGGTTAACGCCACGCAGCTTCACGTTCTTACCGTTAATCTTGAAGACCTCGCCCACACACTCCACACGTTTCACGCCGAAGTGATAGTCGAAGTGCTCTACAACATTGCCATTCTTGTCGATGAGTTCCACGCTATAAGGATAGAGATGAGGCTTCTCTGCCGACCAAAGACGAATGGGGGTGATAGTGGCAGAAAGCGAAACGGTGGTAGTGTCGCCAGGAGCAAGGGTCGCCACCTTGTTAAAGCTCGCAATAGTGGTAGCCCTTCCTCCTATTACGAGGCGGGCCGTGTAGCTTTTTACCTTTTTCTTACCTGTATTGCAGAGTTTGATATTGGCAGTGACCTCAGCATTTGAATAGTCGGCACTTGGCACGGCCTCCACCTTATAGTCGGCAATATGCACCAGCGGTCTTATCCATAGCTGCACAGGGCGGAAGATGCCTGAGAGTCGCCACATGTCCTGACATTCCAGGTAGCTGCCGTCGCTCCAGCGATAGACCTCCACGGCAAGTTTGTTCTTGCCCTCGCGTATATAATTAGTTATGTCGAACTCTGCGGGCGACATCGAGTTCTGGCTGTAGCCCACCTTCTTGCCATTCACCCATACGTAGAAGGCAGAATGGACACCGCCAAAGTGCAGGATGAGGTTCTTCGAGAGCATCTCTTGGGTGATATTGACGAAGGTCACATACGAGCCGACAGGATTGCGGTGGTCATAGGCATACCAGTCTTTGTTGGGCTCGCCCATCACGTTGGGGCGGTCGCGATGGAACGGATATTGCATATTGACATAGATGGGTTTGCCGAATCCCTGCAACTGCCAGCAGCCAGGCACCTTTATCTTGTCCCACTGGCTCACATCGAAGTCCTCAAGATAGAAGTCGGCAGGGCGTGAGTCGGGGTCTTTCGACCAATGGAAGAGCCACTGACCGTCAAGAGACAGAATCTCTTGACATTCCTTCTGTTTCGATGGCAGTTGCAGCGTGGCGTGATACGGCAGTTTGTTGATGCCCAACACGTGCGGGTTCTCCCAGTCGTGGGTTGAGTGCTGAGCCAGTGCCGAGAGTGTCAGCATCGCCATCAGCATTACAAGAATTCTTTTCATAACCTAATGTTTTACAATTTGGCCACAAAGGTACGAAATAGCGAGCAAATAGAGAAAAAAAAAGGGTGAATAGTTGCCATATAAATAATTATTTGTAACTTTGCACACATATTGGTTTGTCACTATGACGAGACAGCTTTTATAGAATTTTAAAACAGAATAGAGAGTATGATTTCTTTTACGCTGAGCTTAGTGGCTCTTGTCTTGGGTTATTTCATTTATGGAAGATTTGTTGAACGGGTATTCAATCCTGACGACAGACCAACGCCAGCCGTTGCAAAGGCCGACGGTGTGGACTTCATGGTGCTGCCTGGCTGGAAGATTTTCATGATACAGTTTCTCAACATTGCCGGTACGGGTCCTATCTTCGGTGCTATCATGGGTGCAAAGTTCGGCCCTGCCGCCTACCTGTGGATTGTGCTCGGTTGCATCTTTGCCGGTGCTACCCACGATTACCTGAGCGGCATGCTCAGCGTGCGCAACGGGGGCATCAACCAGCCAGAGATCATAGGCCGCTTCCTTGGCAAGACAACGAAACAGGTGATGCTGGTCTTCTCGGTATTCCTGCTGATGATGGTGGGTGCTGTGTTTGTGTTCAGTCCGGCAAAGATTCTGGGTGATATGTGGGAGCCTTCTCTCGTGGCAGACAATCTAGGGCAGTACACGTTCTGGATAGTACTCATTTTCATCTATTATCTGATAGCCACACTGATGCCCATAGACAAGATCATTGGTCGTGTCTATCCCCTGTTCGCTTTCTCGTTGCTGTTCATGGCGGGTGCGCTGCTGGTGATGCTGTTTGTAAAGTGGCCTGCTATTCCTGAACTGTGGAATGGTCTGCCTGGCGAGGCCCTGACACCGAAGAGCATCTTCCCCTGCCTGTTCATCACCATTGCCTGTGGAGCCATCAGCGGTTTCCATGCCACACAGAGTCCACTGATGGCCCGTTGCATGAAGAGTGAGCGTCAGGGACGCCCCATCTTCTATGGAGCCATGATTACCGAAGGCATTGTGGCACTCATCTGGGCTACTGTGGCCATGTTCTTCTTCTACCAGCAACCAACACCGGGATTTGAGCAGATAGCCGGAGGTGCTGATGCCGTGAGCGATGCACCGTCTGTTGTCACCCTTATCAGTAATGACTGGCTGCTCACCTTCGGAGGCATCCTCGCTTTGCTGGGTGTGGTAGCTGCCCCCATCACCAGTGGTGACACGGCCCTGCGCTCGGCAAGGCTCATCATTGCCGATTTCGTGCGCCTGGAGCAGCGCAGCATTCGCAAGCGTCTCTACATCAGCATACCGATGTTTGCCGCTGTGATGGCATTGCTTATCTGGCAGATGAGCGACAAGGAGGGGTTTGAGATGATATGGGGCTGGTTTGGCTGGAGCAACCAGACGCTCTCTGTGTTTATGCTTTGGGCTATTACCGTTTATCTGGTACAGCAGAAGAAACCCTTTGTCATCACTCTTGTCCCTGCGCTGTTTATGACGGTAGTATGCTCTACTTACCTCATCACTCAGCAGTTGTTCCATCTTGACAACCAGTGGAACTGGATTATTGCAGCTGTGGCTCTCGCCATAGCAGCCGTCTGGTTCTTCCTGTGGTACAGGAGAGCTAGGAGTTAAGAGTTGAGAGTTAAGAGTTCTCCTTCCTCTTTCCACCAGAAAGAAACGACAATATTAAATAAAGACAAAGAAGATAAAGACTATGAAGAAAATCATTTTATCACTGCTGTGTGTCATGGCGACACTGACAGCATCGTCACAAGTAAGCAAAGAAAGCACACCGTTCAGCGAAGGCAAGCTGTATGTCGCAACAGGGCTGTCAGGTCTGGACCTGAACTACACCGGATTCGAGCAATGGAAGATGGACCTCTCGCTGAAGGGAGGCTACTTCTTTATGGACAACCTGATGCTGCTGGGAAAGGCCGAATACGACATACGTCAGAAGGGCGACAACACGTTTATGCTCGGTGCTGGCATGCGCTACTATTTTGAGGACAACGGTCTCTATTTCGGGGCTGGTGCCAGCTTTGTGCACAAGTTCCACAGCTGCGACGACTTTGTGCCATCGGTACACTTCGGCTATTCCTATTTCCTGAACCGTACAGTGACCTTGGAGCCAGAGGTGTACTACAACCAGAGCTTTAAGAGCCATACCGACTACTCCGGATTCGGATTCAGGGTTGGATTGGGCATCTATTTCGAGGACCTTTTTTAATGCTTAATGCTTGTTTAAATGCTTAATGCTTAATGCATAATTCGTAATTTGTAATTCGTAATTCATAGAATAATGCTGAGTACTGAGGAACTGGTAGACAGACTGATAGACCTGTCGTTTGCAGAAGACATTGGCGATGGCGACCACACCACGCTGTGATGTATCCCCGAGGATGCTATGGGCAAGTCGCATCTGCTGATAAAAGAAGACGGCATACTGGCCGGAGTAGAGATAGCCAAAGAGGTGTTCCACCGTTTCGACCCCGAGATGCAGGTGGAGGTGCTGATGGGCGATGGCTCCCGAGTGAAGAAGGGCGACATTGCCATGATAGTGACCGGGCGTGTGCGCTCGTTGTTGCAGACGGAGCGCCTGATGCTAAACATCATGCAGCGCATGAGCGGCATTGCCACCATGACAGCACGCTACGTGGAGAAGCTCGAAGGCACGGGCACCCGTGTGCTAGACACCCGCAAGACCACCCCAGGCATGCGTATGCTGGAGAAGCAGGCAGTGAAGATAGGCGGGGGATGTAACCACCGTATCGGCCTCTTCGACATGATCTTGCTGAAGGACAACCATGTTGACTTCGCCGGTGGCATTGTCAATGCCATAGAACACTGCCACAAGTATTTGGATGAAAAGGGCCTGAAGCTGAAGATAGAGATAGAGGTGCGCAACTTCGACGAGCTGCAGCAGGTGCTCGACCATGGTGGAGTAGACCGTATCATGCTTGACAACTTCTCTGTGAGCGACACAAGGAAGGCTGTGGAGCTTATTGACCACCGCTTTGAGACAGAGTCGTCGGGGGGCATTACCTTCGACACCATACGTCCATACGCCGAGCAGGGAGTAGACTTCATCTCTGTTGGTGCCCTCACCCATTCAGTCAAGGGGCTTGACATGAGCTTCAAGGCCTGCTGAACTATGGCCTGCAATATCGTCAACCCCCTTCCTGCCAGGAGGCAGCTTGAGCTGCTGGCACCAGCCAAGGATCTGGAGAGCGGCATTGCTGCTATTGAGCACGGCGCAGATGCTGTCTACATAGGCCCGCCCTCCTACGGTGCCCGTGCAGCTGCGGGTAACAGTGTTGAAGATATTGCCAGGCTTTGTGTCTTTGCTCACAGCTATGGTGCGAAGGTCTATGCAACGGTCAACACACTCTTGCGTAACGACGAGTTGCCGTTGGCAGGAGAGCTGATGTCCAGCCTGGCCGATGCCGATGTCGATGCTGTGCTCATACAAGACATGCGACTCCTCGGCCTTGTGCCTGAGAGAATTGCCGTGCATGCCTCAACGCAGGCCGACAACCGCACTGCTGCCAAGGTGAGGTGGCTGGGTGAGCATGGCTTCAGGAGGGCTGTCCTTGCCCGTGAGCTGACCATCGAAGAGGTGGCTGCCATACACCGTGAGGTGCCCCAGATGGAACTGGAAGTCTTTGTACATGGTGCATTGTGCGTAAGCTACAGTGGTCTTTGCTATGCCTCGGAGCATTGCTTTGGAAGATCGGCCAACCGTGGAGAGTGTGCTCAGTTCTGCAGGATGAAGTTTGACCTGCTTGATGCCGACGGACGAGAGTTGCAGCATCAGCGCTACCTTCTGTCACTGAAAGACCTCAATCTCAGCATGGAGCTGGGAAGGCTGATAGAGGCGGGAGCCGTTTCTTTCAAGATTGAAGGACGCCTGAAGGACATTTCGTATGTGAAGAATGTAACTGCGGCCTACAGCATGCTGCTCGACCAGTATATAGACCAACATCCCGACCTGTATGAGCGTGCTTCACGCGGACAGTGTCGCTATACATTCACTCCCGACCTGAACCGCACCTTCAACCGTGGCTATACCACCTATTTCGCTAATGGACGTGCTGCCAGTACTGCCAACTCCGACTCTTCGCTAGCTTCTTTCTACACTCCGAAGGCCATCGGTATGCCTGTCGGGGTGGTAGACAGCATGCGCCACGATTCTATTATTGTCTTGGGCAATACGGCTTTCTCCAACGGCGATGGCCTGTGTTTCTTTGACAAAGGCAAGACGTTGCATGGCTTTCGTGTAAACAGGGCAGTGCAGGTTAGCTCCTCTGCACAGGGCCATGGAGAGAAATGTCGTCTCTGGCAGTTGTTCCCTCAGTCGATACCAGAGGGCTTGGTGCGCGGTGTAAGGCTCTTCCGCAGCAACGACCAGGCAATGGACAGCCTGCTGTCCCGGCCAAGTGCCGAACGTAAGATACCTATTAGCCTGACTCTTAATGCCACGCCAGAAGGCTTCACCCTCAGGTGCGGAACCATCGTCATCGATTTTCCCTTGGAGCATCAGCAGGCCAGGACGTCACAGCGCGAGAACATTGTGGCACAGCTGTCGCGCATGGGCGATACCCCATTTGTCTGCACATCGGTAGACATGGCCCAGGACTTCAACTGGTTCATCCCCTCCAGCAAGCTGTCGGCCATGCGCAGGATGCTTGTCGATGCCCTTTTGAACCAGAAACAGCCAAAGGTTACGTCTGTCCCTGTTGGCGATATACCTGCTGACAGTGGGGTGCACCATGAGGAAGGTCTGCTCATGCAGTGCCGCTACTGTCTGCGCCATGAAATGGGCTACTGTGTACGCCATGGAGGGCGCAAGGCTGAGTGGCAGGAGCCGCTGATGCTGAGACTGGGCGATGGCAGCACGTTCCGTCTGGAGTTTGACTGCCGCCGCTGTCAGATGAACGTCTGGGCCTGCGATGACTGAAACACTAAGTGATTCAACTTCTGCAAGTATGAAAAACAACCACAGATTACACAGAAGACACAGATTTTTCAAGTAAGGATTATGCCGCAAGCGGCGGATTTAACAGATTTGTCCTCTGTGGCATCCAATCTGTGCGCTCGGCTATGCCGCTTGCTACCCGCTCGGCTATGCCGCTACTGAAAGGACGCCAGCACGAGACGCAAGAAATCATAAATAATCTGTGGAATAGCCTGACACCACGCAGCTAATCTGTGAAATCATAAATTATCTGTGGAATAGTTTGACAACGCGCAGCCAAAATCTGTGTAATCTGTGCAATCTGTGGTGGAAAAGAACTTGAGAAACTTGAATTAAGTGATATGAAACGAACTGCAATTGTAGGAGGTGGCGCAGCGGGTTTCTTCCTGGCTGTTTGCTTGAAGGAGCTTTGCCCTCAGATGGAAATAGTGATAATGGAGCAGGGGCAAAGTGTGCTGCGCAAGGTGCGTGTGTCGGGTGGAGGACGATGTAACTGCACCAACACCTTTCGCTATGTTACTGACCTGTCAGAAGTCTATCCTCGTGGCCATCGCCTGCTGAAACGGCTGTTCAATTCGTTTGGGCCTGCCGATGCATACGCCTGGTTCGAGCAGCATGGAGTGCGTCTCACTGTTCAGGACGATCAGTGCGTGTTCCCCTTTTCGCAAGACTCGCAAACAATTATTAATTGCTTTTTATCCTACGCTCATCGCCTTGGCATAAAGGTCGTAACCAATGTAAAGGTGGAGGGGCTGGAAGTCCTGTCCGACTACGACTACATCTGTGTGACGACTGGTGGCAGTCCACGAAAGGAGGGTCTGCAATGGTTGGCCGAAGCGGGGCATGAGCTGGTAGAGCCGGTACCATCGCTGTTTACTTTTGGTATTGCCGACTCGGACTTGCAGCAGCTCATGGGCACAGTGGCTGTCCATGCCACGGCAAGTCTTGCCGGTACGAAGCTCAGGGCAAGCGGGCCGTTGCTCATCACCCATTGGGGTATGAGTGGTCCGTGCATACTGCGTCTGTCGAGTTATGGTGCTCGTTTCCTGGCAGCGCGCGACTACAAGTCCGACCTGCTCGTAAACTGGTGCTCGTGCGGTGAGGCAGAGGTGACTGCCGAGCTGTCGCGCTTAATGGACAGCCATCGCCATAAGATGATAGGCAATGTCACTCCCTTCGGGCTTCAGCAGCGGCTGTGGGAGTATTTGTCTGGCAAGGTTGCAGGACAGAAACGCTGGGGGGAGCTGGGGCGTAAAGACATGAACAGGCTGGTTAACGTGCTTACCAATGACAGCTATCATATCGCTGGCCGTGCTCCCTTCAAAGACGAGTTTGTGACCTGCGGAGGAGTCTCGCTGGCATCTGTCTACCCTCAGACACTGGAGAGCCGCCACCGCAAT
>CAMYZK010000063.1 GCA_947303825.1 uncultured Prevotella sp.
GAACAAGCGTTGAAGAGGTGGACGGAAAGCAGGTGTTGGTGATATGGTGTCCTGCAGGCATCAATAGACCATACTCTGTTCCAGAGAATGTGACAGCGAAGAGCGGCAGTAAGGAGTATTTTTATATTCGTAGTGGTACGAGTAGCATCATTGCCAAAGGGGAGGTGCTGGACGAACTGCGTGAGTTGGCAAGTCGTGTACCGTTTGACGAAAGGGGTAACCCTGACATCAAAGTGGAAGATATATCCACGTTATTGCTTCGTGAGTATCTGGTTAAAGTGGGCAGTAAGCTGGCTAATGAACTATACGAAAAGCCGCTGACCGAGATTCTTGAGCAGATGGACTTGTTTGTTGGCCCATCAGAGAACCGTATGCTAAGAAACGTTGCCGCCATGATGTTCTGTGAGAATCCTGGCAAATTCTTCAAACGGACACAGGTGGAAATCGTATTCTTCCCAGAAGGACGATTGGTGAATCCCAATAATCTCTACGAGGCTCCCATCATCACAGGTTCTGTTACACAGATCATTGAGCGGACGCTGGAGTATCTTAATCGCATGGTGGTAATGCAGACCATCATCAAGCCAAAGAATGATAACCACAGCATCAAGTTCTACACCTATCCCTACCAAGCATTGGAGGAAAGTATTACGAATTCGCTATATCATAGGGATTATCGGGAGTGGGAGCCTGTTGTGATAACGGTGGAACCGAAGGGTATTACTATCCAGAACGTAGGTGGCCCAGATCGTAGCATCCCTACTGCTGACATCAGTCGTGGTGAGCTGCTTGTCTCCAAGCGTTACCGTAACCGTCGCTTGGGTGAATACCTGAAGGAATTGGAAATGACCGAAGGAAGAAGCACTGGTATTCCCACCATCCAAAATGTGCTGAAGGCTAATGGATCGCCTCGCGCCATAGTTGTCACAGATGAAGAGCGCACTTTCTTCCGTATCACGATTCCCTGCCATGAGGCAGCAGGCAACATCATTGCTGATATAGCAAGCAAAGACAATATTGACCCAAAAGATAGCCCAAAAGAACTGTCTGATAGACAGAAAGTGATAATTGAAATGATTATTGCTGATCCCTTCTTATCCGCAAAGGCAATTTCGGAAAAGATGTCGGAAAAGATGTCGGAAAAGATGTCGGAAAAGATGTCGGAAAAGGAAGGTACCAATGAGAGAACCATCGAAAGGGATCTGGCCAAATTAAAGAAATTGGGCATTCTCACTCGCGAAGGTGGCCGCAAGGAAGGTAAATGGGTCGTTAATGAAAAATACCAAAGATAACAACCGAATATACCAATTACAAAGGAATGAATGTTTTTGGATTATCCTGGCTCTTTGTGAATACAAACCCTATTACATTGATGGAACAATTTGAAAATGTTCCATCAATGTTCCATCAAAATTTAAGGTGCTGAAAAATAGAAACCCCTGCAAGTTCTTGACTTACAGGGATTTGTTTGTTGGGGTGCCCGGACGGACTCGAACCGTCGACATTCAGAACCACAATCTGACGCTCTAACCAACTGAACTACGGGCACCATGTTTGATTAGCGGGTGCAAAATTACACAAAATAATTTGTATCTCCAAACTTTTTGCTGTATTTTTTATAAAAATGAAAGAATTTGTTACAATTGTTTTGTCGTTTACAGAAAAAAGGCTAAATTTGCAGCGTGAAAACTAATCAAATTTTTCTAATATTAACTTTTTATCTTTTTTATGTCATTCAAAATGCATTGTTTTGGACGTGCTGGCCTTAAAGCCAGGCGTTTGGTGCTGCTTGCTGTTTTCGCTCTTGGCGGAACGCTGTTTGCCGGTGCCCAGACAAAGGTGACAGTCGTAGATGCCTCTGGCGAGGCCGTGATTGGAGCCAGCGTTGTTGAGAAAGGTACGCGCAATGGCGGCGTTACCGACTTGAATGGTAACTTCACCATTACCGTACAAGGTAACAATCCTGTAGTCATCTCATACGTGGGAATGAAGACAAAGACAGAGAGCGTGAAGGGCAAGAAGAGCCTTCGCGTTGTTCTGGAAGACGACAACACTACACTGAACGATGTTGTTGTCATCGGTTATGGCACAATGAAACGTAAGGACCTTACTGGTGCCGTGGCATCGGTGAGCGGAGAGAAGCTGGCTGCCAACCCTGTGGCCAACGTGGCTCAGGCACTGCAGGGTCAGCTGCCCGGTGTCAGCGTCACCTCTCAGGACGGTCGTCCCGGTGCCACTATGAGCATCCGCGTGCGCGGTGGCGGCTCTATCACACAGAGCAACGACCCCCTCTACATCGTTGACGGTATTCAGGTGAGCGACATCAGCGACATTCCTGCCGACAACATCGAAAGTATCGACGTGCTGAAGGACGGTGCTTCGACTGCCATCTACGGTGCCCGTGGTGCCAACGGTGTCATTCTTGTCACCACAAAGGGCTCGAAGGGCGACGGCAAGGCCCGGGTGAAGTACAACATGTACTACCAGATTAAGACCCAGCCTAAGACCCTCGACGTTCAGAACGCATACGACTACGTGCTCCACAACTGGAGCTATGCCACGGCCTATGCCAACAACGAGGAAGACGGCATTGCCGAGTACTTCGGACTGGGCTCGAAATACGGCAACCACCTCAATGACTATAAGTCAATGAGCGTGCACAACTATGTTGACGACGTTATGGATACTGCCGGCTCGTGGAACCACGACATCTCTCTCTCGGGCGGCAACCAGAACACCAAGTACTATGCTACGGTGAGCTACCTTAAAGACGACGGCATACGCATCAAGTCGGGCTTCCAGCGCTGGAGTGCCAACTTCAAGATTTCTCAGAAGATAAACAAGAACCTCACCTTCGATGCCGACCTGCGCTATGGCGACATGAAGTTTGAGGGCACCAACTTCGACTATGCCTCGGGCAACTCTGTCTACGGCTATCGCCCCATCGACAAGCCTCTGGGCAATGACAACCCGTCGCTGCTCTCTATGGGTAGCAGCAGTGTTGAGGACGCTTTCAACCCCACTGCCATCATCGACAACTATACCAACATCACTACCCGTCAGCGCGTGCGTGGCATGGGTAGCCTGACATGGAAAGTCATCGAAGGCCTTACCGCCAAGAGCGAGCTGGCACTGGGCCGCAACTGGAGCGAGACACGCTACTGGGACGGTGGCAAGAGCACCAACCCCTATAACCAGGCACAGCTCACCAAGGGCAACGGCTACAACGTCCGTTGGGCCACCACCCTCAACTACGAGGTGCAGGGACTGGGCGAAGACCATTCTCTCTCTCTGCTGGCCGGTAACGAGGTGCTCGCCTCGAAGTCGAACAGCAGCCGCATGACCGGTGCAGGCTTCCCCTCGGAGTTCGACATGAACCGTGCCTTCGGTCTCATACAGATGTACAACATGAAGGACGACTACTACGATCAGACTAAGAAGACATCCGACTTCTACAACACCATCGGTGACCCGAAGCACACCCTCTCTTGGTTTGGACGCGTCAACTACGACTACCTGGGCCGTTACCTCTTCACTGCTACCTTCCGTGCTGACGGCAGCTCAAACTTCGCTCCCAACAACCACTGGGGTTACTTCCCCTCGGCAGCCTTCGGATGGCGCCTCAGCGAGGAGCCTTTCATGGCAAGCAGCCGCGAGTGGCTCGACAACTTGAAGCTGCGCCTCTCGTATGGTACATCGGGTAACGACGATATCGATGCCTCGCTGTGGAAGGAGTACTGGGTGCCCGAGGTGACATGGAGCGGAGACAAGCGCACCGTCACCTTCAAGCCCGGTGATATCTTAGCCAATCCCGACCTGAAGTGGGAGACAACCACCAGCCGCAACCTGGGTATTGACTACAGCCTCTGGAACGGCAAACTGCGTGGTAGCTTAGAGGCCTACTGGAACTCTACCAAGGACATCCTGATGAAGGTGCCCGTGGCCGAGACCACCGGTCATAGCTACCAGTATCAGAACGTAGGCGAGACTTCCAACAAGGGTCTGGAACTGTCGGTGTTCTATGAGGTGATACGTTCTAAGGACTTCAACCTCAGCGTCAACGCCACCTACAACTATAATAAAAATAATGTAGAGAAGGTGGTAGAAGGTGTCAATGCCGACACTCACACCAACTGGGGTTCCAGCATGAAGCGCCCATACAACGACTACATCATCCGTGAGGGTGAGCCTGTGGGAACCATCTTCGGCTACAAGGCTGCAGGCTTCTACACTGCCGACGACTTCAACGTGGTGGATGGCGTATGGACCCTGAAGTCCGGCGTGCCCGACATCCAGGGCGTGGTGAACTACAGCGGCGGCCAGTACTTCAATCGTCCGGAGGGCCAGATTGCCTTCCCCGGTGTGATGAAGTTTGAAGACACCGACGGCAGCGGCACAGTGACCGAGGACGATGCCACCGTGATAGGCCACACCATGGCCGAGCACACTGGCGGCTTCAACATCAATGCCAGCTACAAGGGCTTCGATGCCAGCGTAGGCTTCACCTACCAGATAGGCGGCGACGTGTACAATGCCAACGCCATGCACTCTATGATGGGTAACAAGAACACCAGCTACGGCTGGAACCGCCTGGCACTCATCGACGACTGCTACCGCATCTTCGACGTAGATGCCAACGGCAACCTGCAGCCCGTCACCACACAGGCCGGACTGAACAGCCTCAATGCCGGTGCCAAGCATGCCCTGCCTTACTGTGAGTACGGCATGGTGTCGTCAGAGTTCATAGAGGATGCCAGCTACCTGCGCCTCAACACCCTGACCATTGGCTACACACTGCCTAAGACCCTTACACAGAAGTTTGGCATCTCCAACCTGCGTCTCTACTTCACCGGCGGCAACCTCTTCTGTCTCACCGGCTACAACGGCATAGACCCCGACGTGAACACTCGCCCAGGCGGACAGGACGGATTCCCCGTTCCCAACTACGACTGGAACTCCTACCCGCGTGCACGTACCTTCACCTTCGGTCTTAATGTTGCATTCTAAACATTGAACATTGAAAACTGAAAACAGATTATTTAGAATTATGAAAGCAATATATAAAATCTGCGCAATCAGCGTAATCTGCGGTTTTACTTCCTGCAGTGATTTCCTGGAGACCGACTCTCCGTCTAAGACCGATGCCGCTTTCGTCTTCTCTACCAGCGAGACTGCCCGTGCTGCCCTTGAGGGAGCATACGCCGAATGGATCAATGCTGCCCAGAACAAGGTCTTCGGAGACGGACTGTTCTATGCCGCCGATGTGGCTGGCAGCGATATCGAGCGCCACCCAGAGAAGTTCGAGGCACAGCCCGGACGACACTATCCAGAGTGCTTCTACCAGAACGGCAAGTATGCTGGTGAGTATGCTCTGCTCTCCTACCAGAAAGAGAACGACACCTACGCCTCTCTCTACTCTGTCGTGAACAAGGCCAACATTGTGGTTCAGGCCATACAGACCTCCGAAGGCTTCGAAGAGATGCTCGCAGCTGGCGAGGAGTGCACCATGGGCCAGCTCTATGGCGAGGCTGTGGCACTGAAGGCCACAGCCTACCGCGAACTGCTGAAATACTTCGGCGATGTTCCCTACCTCAGTGGCAAGTCTACCGACAGCGGCTACCTCTGTGGCCGTGACTCCATCTACGATGTTATTCTTGCCGAGCTGCAGCAGGCAGCACCTGTAATGTACCGCTTGGGCAGCATCCCTGGCATCAGCGGTAAGAACTACTTCTCACGCACTTACGTGGAGGGACTCATCGGACGTATCGCTCTTGAGGCCGGCGGCTACCAGACCCGTCGCGGCGACCTGTCGCCACGCACCGACGGCGAGGGCAACACCCTGACCTTTGAGACCATGGGCAAAACCAATAACGGTGCCAGCTATGGCCGCCGTTCAGACTACAAGAAGTACTACGAGCTTGCTCAGAAATACTTCAAGGCTGTCATAGACAACCCCGGCTCGGCCGTCTTCCACCAAGTAGACCCGCGCAGCAACGAGAGTGGACGCACATACGGCAACCCCTACCAGTATTTTTTCCAGCAGATGCATGGCGACGACAACGGCTTTGCCGACGAGTCGATATACGAGGTGAGCATCGCCCAGGGGGCCGGCAACGATGCACGTCCTTACTCTTTCGGACGCCCCGCCACCGGTGGCTCAAAGAACAACTACCCCTGTAAGAACTACGGACAGGGACGCATCAACCCCGCCTTCTACTACGGCATGTTCGACCCGCAGGACATGCGCCGCGACGTGAGCTGCACCGTTACTGCCAGCGACGGTGGCAACGGCACCGAGATACTGCTGCCTTTCAACCCCGGCTCACAGGGCAAGGGCGGAGGCATCTCCTACAACAAGTGGGACGAGAACCGCCAGGACAAGGTGTGGACGGCCAACCAGCGCAAGTCGGGCATCAACGGCCCGTACATGCGTCTGTCGGAAATCTATCTGGGATATGCCGAGGCATGCGCCATGCTGGGCGACGAGGCCAACGCCAAGAAGTACCTCACCATCATCCGTGAGCGTGCCTTCCCTGCTGGCAAGGCCAATGTCGATGCCTTCATAGCTTCAAGGGGCTCTCTCCTCGAGGCTATCATCGACGAGCGCGGCTTTGAGTTTGCCGGCGAGGGCGACCGTCGCGAGGTGCTCATCCGCACAGGTCTTATCGGCAAGAAGATAAAGGAAGTGAAAGAGCTCACCACCAAGATGATGAACGGTCTGGCTGCCGATGGCTACTACCGTTTCGACAACGGCAATGTCATCTCTGCTCAGATATACACCAAGATGGTCGATGCCAAGGCCCTCAACGGACACCGTCTCACCGCACAGTGTCCCGCAGGCAAGGAGAACGATCCCGTGCTCTTCCCCGGATGGCGTGGCGTGAACGACGACTGGGCTAGTTATGGCCTTGACTACAAGGGCAACACCCTTACCAACCTGGCCATACAGGGACTCTTCACTCAGATCTCTGCCGACGAGGCTGAAGCCCTCATTGCCGATGGCTACACCGCCGTTGACTGGGGTAAGACGCTGCTCAGCAACCGTGACGAGTATGAGAAGTACCTGTTCTACGAGTACGACTACGAGTCGGCTCCGCTCCACTACTGGCCCTTCACTCCCAACGTGATGAGCAACGGTGGATTCACCAACGGCTACGGCTTCAAGAACGAGTAAGCACACTTGCACACTGTCACTACATCAAGGGCCTTTGCACGCATTTGCCGTGCAAAGGCCCTTACTAGATGCGTATATATCACAGAATCTCCTTTTTTAGCAAAGATTTAGACTGCGACAATTGCTGTTATAATTGTTCTTTGTACCTTTGCACCCAGATTGTGTGTAAGAGTAACAACAATCACCTTAATAAGACATGAACCCGCGAGAACGGGGTTGAGCCTCGGCAAGTCAGAAAAACAAAGAATCAATAACCATAATGGAATCAAGAGCCAAAAAGCCTTAACGTCTATGCCACCTATACGTCTAGTCCATTTGTGAATATTGAAGGCAGTGGGATCCGATATGCTGAAGGCAAGGCGAATTTCGGCGACGAGAATAAGACAGGTATCGTTGATGCGGTAGCAAATTCTTCACTCTTCACTCTTCACTCTTCACTTTCAGAGTGGTATAGCCTCGATGGTCGCAAGCTCAGCGGCAAGCCTACAAAGAACGGACTGTATATCCATAATGGAATGAAGGTCGTAATCAGGTAATTACTGGCACTACTGGTGCTACTCAGTCTTGATTATCAGACAGTTATGTTGGTGCAACATACTACTACTGGCGCTACTGTTGGAGCTACCACAGATGCTGGCTTTTTGCCGACAGGAAGGGTTTCTCTAGACTGTTGGGGAAGGGAAAATTGTTGCTGACCTAGGTCAGCAACGAAAAAAGTCACGCCTTTTTCCAATAAGGGCAGCCCTTTTCTAGAAAAGTGCAGCCCTTTTTCTGAAAAGTGCAGCCCTTTTTCTGAAAAGTGCAGCCCTTTTTTCAGGCAGGAAGCCCCTTTTTTGGCTAGCTTAATAGGGCATTTCCAGACCCCAACGGGGTCAAATAACATAGCGTAGGGGCTTGCCCCTGCGAAACGAATAATGCTACCCGTAACTCACTGACTGTCAGTGCCCAGTAGCATGAGTAGCACCAATAGTATGTGTAGCACTACTACCGTGTTATAGCGTATGCGCGTGCGTAGGTGATTGTTAAAGACAGGCAAAACATGTTAATTCCACCCCGCTGCCTTGCCTGTCGCATTTAGTATGCCTACCTTTGCGCTCAATAAACCCCGTGCGAAGATGCTCGCATCATTGCACCGTCATTCCATTCACACTGCTGAATGTCCATATATACAACGCCACGGTGCAGTCGGCATCACCAGGCGCTGCCCCCAATAACATAGCCGACATGAGAGCTGCTGAAAGAAAACAGCAGCGGCAGTGAAACAATAACACTGCCGCTGCATAAGTGTGACTTGACCTATAGTCCAGTCGAGGTCAGAAGTCTTCGTCGTCCCACAAGCTGTTGCGGTAGCGGCGGGAATCAGAGTAAGCTGGGTTTCCCTCTGTCGTCTTGTCTACCCACAGAGAGCTGCTGTTGTTGAGCAGTGGAAGCAGGCCTACCTTAGTAGTGGTGGCAGCCGGTCTAATATACTGTTTCTTCATAGTCTGGTCCTCCTGTTCTTATTTTATGTAAACCTTCTTTCCGTTCTGTATATACAGACCCTTTGGCTTTTGGTCCTTTGACCATTTGCGTCCGTCGAGGCTATACCATTCGCCAGCCTCTTTATCATTTCTCATTTCTCCTTTATCATTCAGAGACGAAGTCTCGCCGGTGTCGTCCCACTTCAGTTCGATGCGTGAGCTGCTGCCGTCCACTATAGAGGTGAGTATCTGCAGGTAAGCCTTGTTGGCAGGCATCTTCACGTCGGGCTCGGTGCTGGCAATCTTGATAAACTTGCCGTTGGAGAGCATGAAGTTGGTATAGCCGTTGGCTGTGGGTTCTACGTGCGTAGCCTGAGTCACAGCCACTAGCGCATTGTCGCTTACAGTGGGTGCATCGGCAGTGGTCTTCTCCATGATGTAGGTCTTATTGGCTTCGCCCTTCAGCAGCATGCCCGTCTCAGCTGGCAACACATTGCTGCCTATGGGTGCTACGGTGATATTCGAAGAAGTCTTGTCGAAGGTCGTGCAGTAGTGGGCCGTCAGGCCATCGGGTAGCTCCACCTTGTCGGTAGCACTGAATGTGCCTACACCAGAGGCGGGAACGGTGTACGTATAGACGTAGTCGGTGGTCCAGCCGTCAGGAATGCCGTCAACGGAAACGCCACTTCCTGGCAGTCCGCTCCAGTCGGCACTGTGAGCCTTGACGAAGGTACCTGTTGCAGCTACGCCGCCGAGCCAGTTGTTGGTGCAACTTGAAGCCGTCATGTCTGTGGCCAGACACTCCACGTAGTTCAGGTTGCTGCAGAAGCTGAACATGCAGGCATAACAGCCCTCTGCCAGTGTACCGGCAGGCAGCACGGGAGCTGCAGTCAGTGACGTGCAACCGTAGAACATGTCGTTGTAGCAATAGATGGACAATGTTGTAGCGGGCAGGGCAGGCGCTGAAGTAAGACTTGAGCAGTTGTAGAACATGCTGTTGTAGCAATAATCGGCTAGCGTGGTGGCTGGCAGTGCAGGAGCTGTCTCTAGGGCGGTGCAGTCGTAGAACATAAACTCGTAGCAACGTAAAGCCATTGTCGGGGCAGGCAGTTCTGGAGCTGTTTTCAGACTGGTGCAATGACGGAACATGGCCTGATAGCAGTAGGCGGGCACTGTCGTAGCCTTCAGTGCAGGTGCCGTAGTCAGTGCATTACAGAACCCAAACATGCCTGAATAGCAATAAGTTGACAATTCGGTGGCAGG
>CAMYZK010000064.1 GCA_947303825.1 uncultured Prevotella sp.
CTTGATCAGCCTGCCACGGCCGTGTTCACCGGACGGCAGCTGCCATCGCTGGCCGACAGCCGCAGCGTTGGCGTGCTATCGTTCTATCTGAACAACAGCAGCTACGTCAAGGGAAAGATTGAAGTGAAGGGTCCCAAGACTTTCAAGCTATATATTGACGGTAATGAGGCAGGGACAGAGCTTAAGCTGGCACCCGAGCATCATACCTTTGCAATACGTTATCTTGCCCAGCCCTCAGACAGCGACAGCATAAGTGTAAGCCTAGACACTAGTCTGCCTGTTGCTATTACTGCCGACAGTCATCATCCATACAATGTTCACGACCTGACTGACGGGCGGAGAGTGCGCGGTATCAGCCTCTCTGCCGATGGCAAGCTGGCATGTCTGTCATTCCAGACCACTGAGCGGGGGGGGAACTCGCGCTGGGACTACGAGCTGCGCGACACCAAGAGCGGCAAGCTGCTGCAAAGGCCTACACACTATGTGAAGTGGATGCCTCGCTCCGTAGCATGGCTGGAAGAGGTAAAGGAATCGGGCGTACGCGTATTGTATAAGGTAGACCCCATCAACGGCTCGCGCACACGCTGGGCTTCTTCCCTTCCCGACGGAGGCTATACCGTGAGTCCTACCGAAGATTATATCATTATAAGCAAAGAGGAGGAAGGCCCTAAGGAAGACCGTGACGTGTTTGAGGTGCTTGAGATGGACGATCGCCAGCCGGGATGGCGCAAGCGTAACTATCTGGTGAAGTATGACGTGGAGACAGGACTGTCGCAACGCATAACATTTGGCACGAAGGGTGAACGGCTTCTCGACATCTCAAACGATGGAAGGCAGCTGCTGGTAAGCTCGTCGTACTCAAGGCTGGCCAAACGGCCTACGGAGGTGCAGGACTTCTATATCTTAGACAGCCAGACCCTCGAAGCCACTAAAGTATTGACAGGAGAGGGATTCCTGGGTGGGGCTCAGTTCTCGCCCAACGGTACTAAAATACTATTCACGGGCAACCCCGAAGCCTTCGGACGCATAGGTTGTCAGCTGCCGTCATCGGTGACGCCCAGCATGACAGAGAATGAGTTATATATTCTTGATATAGAGACAAAAGAAGTTACGCCGCTTACTAAAGACTTCGACCCCAGCATCAATGCTGTTGACTGGTCGTCGGCCGACGGTATGATATACTTCTCTGCCGAAGACCGCGACTACGTCAGCCTCTTCAAGTTAAATCCCACGACGGGCAAGATAGTCAAACTTCCTGCCAACGGTGACTATATCTACCGCTACGACATGGCTTCAAACGCTCCAGTGGTAGCATATCTTAGCTACCGAACCATGGAGCCTGCATCTGCATACGTTCTACGTTCCACTTCCAACCTTCAACTCTTCGATGGCCGGGATGCTCTTGGCGATGCCGAGGTGGGAACATGCCGGGACTGGAATTACACAAACTCTAACGGCGACACAGTATATGGGCGTCTTTACTTGCCCAAAGATTTCGATGCCCAGAAGAAGTACCCCATGATTGTCTACTACTATGGTGGCTGCTCGCCGGTGTCGCGCTATTTCGAGTCGCCCTATGCTCCGCAGATGTGGAACTCGTTGGGCTATGTGGCCTACATACTACAGCCCAGCGGTGCCACAGGCTTCGGTCAGGAGTGGGCTTCACGACATGTTAACACCGCCGGCGGTGTGCCTGCCGCAGACGGTAGTGTGCCAGGCGGTTCTCCTGCAGGTGACATAATTGAAGGGGTGAAGAAATTGTGCGATGAGCATCCATTCATCAATCGCGAAAAGATAGGATGCATGGGAGCTTCATACGGCGGCTTTATGACACAGTATCTGCAGACAGTGACCGACATCTTCGCCTGTGCAGTCAGCCATGCTGGAATAGCCAATCACACCAGCTACTGGGGTGAGGGCTACTGGGGCTACAACTACAGCGAGGTGAGCATGGCAAACAGCTATCCATGGAGTCACCGACAGCTCTACGTAGACCAGAGTCCGTTGTTCAATGCCGACAAGATTCATACACCCCTCCTGCTGTTGCATGGTAATGCCGACACCAACGTCCCCCTGATAGAGAGCCTGCAGATGTTTACTGCCCTAAAGTTGCTTGGCCGCGAGGTGGCACTGGTAGAGGTGGAAGGGCAGAACCACCATATACTCGACTATACCAAGCGTGAGAAGTGGCTAGCCACACAGATGGCATGGTTCCAGCGCTGGCTCAAGGACGACCCCACATGGTGGGATGCTCTCTATCCGAAGAAGAATCTATGATAGATGAGCACTCATCTTGAGGTACGGGAAACCGCGTCTATAATCTCGCACTGCCACTACACGTATGTTTCGAGAAACTTCACCTTTCCCTTTACGCTGATCTCTCCTGTGGTGGCGGGCAGGAGTATGGTCTCACCGGCTTGCATGGAAAGAGTGCTGTGGCCGTCGCTCAAAGTGCCTTGCCCGTCTACACATATTATAATAATAAAGGAGTCGAGGTCGGAGTAGTCTAGTGTCATTGGTTCTGTGAGGTCGTAGATGGCAGTGGTAAAGAACGGACATTGTACCAGTTGCTGAGGTTCGTCCTTGACAGGTGTATAGTGTGTGCGGTAGTTTTTTTCCACATTGTAGTTTATCGACTCGGCAGCCTGCTGAGTGTGGAGCTGTCGTAAGTTGCCATTGCTGTCACGGCGTCCAAAGTCATATATGCGGTAGGTTACGTCGCATGTCTGTTGTATCTCTGCCACAAAGCATCCGGCTCCTATGGAATGTATGCGTCCGGCGGGTATGAAGAATACGTCGCCATCGTGTACATCGTAGCAGGCCAGTGCATCGGTAATGGTGTCGTTGGCTACCATGTTCTTGTACTCTTCGGGGGTGATATGCCGTTTTAGTCCGCAGTACAGCTGAGGCTTGCGGCTACCGACTTCTGTCGGGGTGGAGGCACCGTCTCTAGGGTCTAGGCAGTACCACATCTCGGTCTTGCCTCGCTCGTGGCCGTGCCTTTTGGCAATGGCATCGTCGGGGTGTACCTGTATGCTGAGGTCATTGTGGGCATCTATAAACTTGATGAGCAAGGGAAACTCGTTGCCGTAGAGACGGTAGTTGTCTTCACCTACCAGTCTGCCTTTCTGCTCGGCCACAAGTTGGCTGAGGGATTTACCGTCGTCAGGACCGCCATCAACGATGCTCTCGCTTCCAGGAATGGCAGAAATCTCCCAGCTCTCGCCAATATTTGTATGTTGCTGGAGACTGTCTGTGTTGAGATGCTTAAAAGAAACAATTCTGTTGCCGCCCCAAAGGGTCTGTTTCAATAACGGTTTGAATTTGTACATGAGTTAAAATATGTTCTGGCTGGCACAGTGTCAGCCAGAAGGGTTGTGGGTGTTAGTTTTTCTTCCAGAACGATCGGGTGAAGAGTACCAGTACGGCCATAATCTCCAGACGTCCTACAAGCATGAGAAATGAGCATATCCACTTCAGTTCTACACTAAGGTCTCCCCACGACATCTGCGGGCCAATGTTTGTGTCCAGTCCTGCACCAACATTACTAATAAGACTCAACGATATGGTTATTGCGTTTGTCATGTCTATCCCCGACAATACCATTATCACAGCAGTGACGAGAAGCATCAGGATGTAGAGGAAGAAGAATGCCAGGAGTGTTACGAGCCTGCCCTGTGGAACGTTTTGGCCGCCTACCTTCACCGGAAGTACAGCGTTGGGATGGAGAATGTGCTTGAACTCGTTGCGTAGCACCCGTAGCAGCATCAGCATGCGTATGCTCTTGAAGCCACCGGTAGTGCTACCGGCACATGCTCCCATGAACATCAGTAACCCAAGTATGGCCCAAGTGATGTGGGGCCATGCTCCTGCATCGGTATTGCTCAGACCCGTGGTCGTTATGAACGATACTACCTGGAACAGAGACGAGCGTAGAGCCTCCTCTACATCGTAGTCCATACGTGTTATGAGCAGGTACATTATCCATAGCGTGGCAATGGCTATCGTTATGATGTAGAGCTTCAGCTCAGAGTTGCGTAACAAGGCACTGAAGCGCATTTTGAAGAATACGAGGTAGAGTAGGGTGAAGTTGATGCCTGCCAGGAACTGGAAAAGAATGGCGAGGTATTCTATCGTGGGGGAGCCTAGAAATACTGTGCTGCCGTTGTGTGTTGAGAATCCTCCGGTAGCTGTTGTCGTCATAGAGTAGTTTGTGGCATCAAACCAGTCCATGCCGCATGCCCAGAAAGACAAGCCGCAGACAACGGTGAGAAGCAGGTAGATGCTCCATATCCATTTTGCCGTAGTACTGAGGCGTGGGTGCATCTTCTCGCGACTGGGGCCTGTTGCCTCGGCCGCAAATACCTTGACACTGCCGCCTACCAGCGATGGCAGGATGGCTACAGTGAAGAACACTATTCCTAGTCCACCTATCCACTGCATCAGGGAGCGCCAGAACAGAAGACCGTGCGACAGCGACTCTACGTCGTCTATTACAGTAGCACCTGTCGTGGTAAATCCCGACATTGTCTCGAAAAAGGCATTGGTGATGTCGAGTCCCTGCAGTAGGAATGGTGACATGCCAAAGACTGAGAATACCACCCACACTAGGGTTACCACTACATAGGCATCGCGGCGGCTCAGTGAGTTCTCTGCTCCATATCCAAGCGCGCGAAGTACTAGGCCTCCTCCGATGGTCAGTGCGGTGGAGATGATAAACGGCAGCATATCGCTCTCGCTGAACAATATGGTCATTGTCATGCACAAAGCCATGAAGAACGCTTCTATGAATAGTAGCGAACCCAGTATCTTGGCTATGAGTTTCCAGTTTATCAACTTATGAGTAGCGTATTATCAGTTGATGGTTTTGCATTGAGGGTTAGAACAGCATCTTCTCAATCCAGTAGACCAATATGCCTGAGATATATCCCACGAATACCAGCCAGGATATTTTCTTCAGGTACCATCCGAAGGTTATCTTCTCCAGACCCATGACAACCACTCCGGCTGCCGAGCCTATTATGAGCATAGAGCCGCCCACGCCTGCGCAGTAGGCCAGAAGCTGCCAGAAGGAACCGTCGGCAGCATAGATGGTGTCGGGCACCATGTCGTACATGTTCATGCAGGCGGCTACCAGCGGTACATTGTCTACTATAGACGAGAGAACTCCTATTATGCCGGTAATGATATAGGGATTGCCGTCAAATGTACTGTTCAGACCGTTGCCCATCCATGTGAGTACTCCTACCTGCTTGAGACATAGCACAGCCATGAGAATACCAAGGAAGAAGAGAATGGTGCTCATGTCTATGCGGGTGAGCAGGTGGGTGACGCGCTTTGCCATGGGATCGCTCTCTTCATACTTCCGGTTGAAGATCTCGGTGATAGTCCACAGCAGGCCCAGCACAAGCAGTATGCCCATGTAGGGCGGCAGATGGGTCAGTGTCTTGAATATCGGGACAAAGACCAGACCGCCTACGCCAGAGCAGAATATTATCTGGCGCTGCCGTTTGGTGAAGTTGGAAATCTCGGCTACGTGCAGGTTCTGCGACTTGTCAAACTTACCCTTCAGCTGTAGAGAAAGAAGGAACGTAGGCACAATCATCGATACCAGCGATGGTATGAACAGTTCTGTTATTACACCTCCGGTGGTAACCATTCCCTTTATCCAAAGCATGATGGTGGTAACGTCGCCTATTGGCGAGAATGCTCCTCCAGAGTTGGCCGCAATGATTACTAGTGATGCATAGAGTATTCGCTCTTTGCTGTCTTGAATGAGCTTTCGTAGCACCATTATCATTACTATGCTGGTTGTGAGGTTGTCGAGAATGGCAGACAGGAAGAATGTCATGAAAGCTACTCGCCAAAGCAGCTTGCGCTTTGAGCGTGTCTTCATGGTGTCGCGCACGAAATTGAAGCCTCCGTTAGCATCCACTATCTCGACTATAGTCATGGCTCCCATGAGGAAGAACAGCGTCTCGGCCGTCTCGCCCAGTCCTTCGGGCAATATGCTAAGGTCATGGCCAGGCATGAGACAGTAAGCTGTCCAGCAGAGTACGCACATCAATAGTGCCACTGCTGCCTTGTTGACTTTTGTAAATGCTTCCAGGGCTATGCATGCATACCCAAGAATGAACACTGCAACGATGATAAAAATATAAGTTGACATCTCTATTTGTTGTTTGGTCGCGCAAAGGTAACAAAAAACAGGAAAAACAGCAAGAAAAAGGGAGAAAAATTCCTGTTTCGCGCATTATTCTAGAGTACAAAACATAATAATGAAATACTGCGACCCTCACGAGCCGCAGCATTTACAAGCCTATGTTTAACTAAAAATCCTTTTCTCTTAAAGAAATTTTCAGCCCACGTAGGACTAAAAATTTGAAAGTTTAAAAGGGAGCTTCACAGCCGCCTCCTGTTACCCACAGTTGAAAACTTTCTTTTTTACCAATAACTAAAAACCTAAAACTATAAATATTACTACTAACCTAAAACAATCTATTAACCTTTTGACGATGCAAAGGTACTGCCTTTTTTGCTTTGTGCAAAGAAATTTGGGAAAAAGTGTGTGTTTTACCCCCTTATTCTTGATTCAAATCAAGAGCTGTGCACGAAAACAATATGTTGCTACTCTATGATACGCACGCCTCCCTTGTCTGCTGAGCTTACACTTTGGGCGTATGCGCGTAATGCCTTTGATACCGAGCGGCTGCGTTTGAGCGGCTGTTGTGGGCGACAAGCCAGTTCTTCTTCACTGAGTTTCACGTTTATGCTACGTGAGGGGATGTCGATGATAATGATGTCGCCATCTTTTACCTTACCAATATTACCACCGTTTGCTGCTTCGGGCGAGATATGTCCGATGCTCAATCCGCTGGTACCTCCAGAGAATCGTCCGTCTGTAATCAGTGCGCACTCCTTGCCCATGTGCATGCTCTTTATGTATGAGGTGGGGTAGAGCATCTCCTGCATGCCAGGACCGCCTTTCGGCCCCTCGTGGGTTATGACCACGCAGTCGCCCTTCTTCACCTTTCCTCCCAGGATTCCTTCGCAGGCATCTTCTTGTGAGTCGAAGCATACGGCTGGTCCTTCGAAGTGCCACAGGCTCTCATCAACTCCTGCGGTCTTCACCACACAGCCGTCTTGGGCTATGTTGCCGAAAAGCACTGCCAGACCACCGTCTTTCGTATAGGCATGATCAATGTCGCGTATGCAGCCGTTGGCACGGTCGGTATCGAGTGAGGGATATAACTCGTTCTGGCTACCCATCTTTGTAGAGAAGCGGTTGCCTGGGGCAGAGAAATATATGTGAGCAGGATGGGGAGTCTGTGGCGAATGAGCGATTGGAGCCGGGTCGTATGTAATCATGGCATCGGCTAGTGTGTAACCGTCAACGTGCAGGGCTGTGCCGTCAATAAGTCCGCCCTTGTTCAGTTCGCGGAGGATGCCCAGGATACCGCCGGCGCGGTTGCACTCCTGCACCGAGTATTTCTGTGTGTTTGGTGCCAACTTACATAGGCAAGGTGTCTTGCGGCTTAACTGGTCTATGTCTTTCATGGTGAAGTCTACACCCGCTTCTTGTGCTACGGCTAACAGGTGGAGTACAGTGTTGGTGCTTCCACCCATAGCGATGTCGAGTGTCATGGCGTTGAGGAATGCTGCGCGGGTGGCTATCGAACGTGGCAGTACCGACTCGTCACCGTCTTCGTAGTAGGCCAGCGCGTTTTTCACTATGAGCTTTGCAGCGTCCTTGAAGAGCTTCACTCTGTTGGCATGTGTTGCCAGAATGGTGCCGTTGCCGGGCAGTGCCAGTCCGATGGCCTCGGTCAGAGAGTTCATGGAGTTGGCAGTGAACATGCCGCTGCATGAGCCACAGCCAGGGCAAGCACAGTGATCTATCTCTGTCAGTTCCTCGTCGCTGACGCTGGGGTCGGCACCTTTTACCATGGCTGTGATAAGGTCGGCGTTTTCGCCACGCCAACGCCCTGCTTCCATTGGGCCTCCGCTGACAAAGATGGCGGGGATGTTCAGGCGCATGGCGGCCATGAGCATTCCCGGTGTCACCTTGTCGCAATTGGAAATGCATACCATGGCATCGGCCTTATGTGCGTTTACCATATACTCTACCGAGTCGGCAATGATGTCGCGAGAGGGCAGTGAGTAGAGCATGCCGTCGTGTCCCATGGCTATGCCGTCGTCAATGGCAATAGTATTGAACTCGGCAGCATAACAGCCCAGGGATTCTATCTCTTGCCTGACAATCTGTCCTATCTCGTGCAGGTGTGTGTGCCCTGGCACGAACTGTGTAAAAGAGTTGACGATGGCAATGATTGGTTTGCCAAACTGTTCTTGCTTCATGCCTGTGGCTACCCACAGGGCGCGGGCTCCTGCCATACGGCGTCCCTCTGTGCATACGCTACTTCTGAGCTTCATTATAGTAAAGAGTTGAAAGAAAAATGTGCATTATGAATTTATGCATTATGAATTATGCATTGTTAAGATGGCTAGTCTCCAGAGTCATCATCATCATCGTCGTCGCTTACATTACTTAGGCTTCCCACGGGGCCCAGGTCATCCTGGCATGGGTCTTTGCCCGACAAAGAGAACACATCGTTCTCGCTAATGCCAAGAGACGGGTCGGCGTAGACTTTTCTCATGAAGAGCGCAAAGATGGGCAGTGCCGACTTAGACCCTTGAGCGTATGCCATTGTCTCGAAGTGAATGTCGCGGTCTTCAAAGCCTACCCATGCACCTGATACTAGTTTTGGCGTAATACCCATAAACCATCCGTCGCTGTTGCTGTTTGTAGTACCTGTCTTTCCGCCCATCTGTGCTCTTATTCCGTATGTTGAGCGCAGACTGCTTCCGGTGCCTCCGTCTACTACACCTCTTAGCAGCACTATCATTTTCTCGGCCGTCTCGGTGTTGATGACATCGTTGCCAGCGCGACTCAGCTTGTCGGGGCCGTACTCTTTTCCGTCGCTGTCAACGATTTTCGTTACATAGATGGGGGCGGAACGATAGCCCCTGTTTACGAAAGTGGTATAGGCCGACACCATTTCGGCTACGGTATTCTCACATGGTCCAAGACACAGTGCAGGACTGGCGTAGATGTTGGGATTGTTGAATCCATATTCTTTCAGCAGGTCGCGGAAGTTTGTGGCTCCCAGATTATCTATAAGGAATGCAGACACCCAGTTGTTTGATGACTGAAGTCCCCACCTCAGTGTTACCATCTCTCCCTCGTGAGCCCGGCTTCCGTTGCGTGGCGTCCATGGTTTGCCTCCCCAATAATAGGTTCGCTGTTCACATGGCACAAGTGTACACGGTGTCATGTTGCCTCCATCAGGCGACATAGCCAGTGAGTAGAGGAAAGGCTTGATGGTGGAACCCACCTGTCGGCGACCCTCCGTTGCCATGTCGTAGGTAAAGTGCTGGAAGTCCATACCTCCTACGTAGGCCTTGACGTGGCCGTTGTGTGGGTCCATGCTCATAAACCCGGTTCTGACAAACGATTTGTAATAGAGTATGGAGTCGCGAGGTGTCATGGTGGTGTCACGATTTCCATGATATGTAAAGAGCGACATCTTCACTGGAGTGTTGAACGCTTTATCTATCTGTGCGTCAGTAGCTCCGTGCTCCTTCATAACACGGTAGCGGTCACTTTGCCTAATGCTGCGCTGAACAATCTTATTGATGCTGGCAGCCGAGATGTTATTGGAGTAGGGTGGGTTCTTTCTGCCCTTGTTGCCACTGTTGAAAGCGGGCTGCAGATATTTGGCCACATGTTCGTAGCAGGCTTCCTCTGCATATTTCTGCATACGTGTGTCAATGGTGGTATATATCTTCAGACCGTCG
>CAMYZK010000065.1 GCA_947303825.1 uncultured Prevotella sp.
GCTCGCCTTTCATCGACCCGCTGGTGTCAATAAGAATATAGACGGGTCAGTGTCTCATAACTTATTAGTTTCTTAGTTTATGAGTTGGTGAGTTCTTGAGTTTGTGAGTTTGTGAGTTTTTAAGATTGTGAGTTTTTGAGTCTAGGAGTTCTTTGCGGAGCAAAGCATAGCGACTAAAAGAAACTCTTCACTCTTTTCACAGGGGTTCTTGCGTCCCTGCGGTAGCAAGCGATCAAGGTCGAGCGCTCGCTTCGCTGCGAGGAAGATGTATGATTTTAGAAATACTTCTTACCTCTTACTTCTTACTCGCCGCAGGCGATACTTCTTCGCTCGGCTCTGCCGCTTCGCTTGCGAAGAACTCTTCACTCTCAACTCTTCACTCTCAACTCTTAACTCTTAACTCTTAACTCCTATCACACCACGATGTTCACCTCGGGCGGTGGTGGCGGCAGCTCGCTCATGGTAGTCATGTCGCCGTGAGCGTCTTCCACCTTCTGGCTGCCAGTGCTGATGCTGGCGCTCACCCACTTGAAGAAGGCCTTGATGGTGGCGCTGTCGGCAGTGTCGAGCTGCACCACGTTCTCAGTAATCTTCTTCAGTGTGTTGGTGTTGGCACCCTGTCCTGCGGCACATGCCACCACCATGCCGAACTTACGCTTGCGAAACTCGGCCAGGCCGCGCTCCAGGTCATCGGTAGGTTCACCGTCGGTCATTATAAACACAATAGGTTTCCAGTCGCCCTTCACCTCTTGTGTGGTCTTCACTATCTCGCTGTCCACCTTCTGTGCCAGCAACGACAGGGCTTCGCCCAGTGCGGTGCATCCGCTGGCTTCGATAGCTGGTGTCTGGAATGCTGCCAGCTCAGTCAGCGGAGCCGTCTGCTGTGCGCTGGTGTTAAAGGTGATGATGCTTATATATGCCGTCTCCAGTGCGTAGGGATCGCTGCGCAGGGTAGAGACAAGCGTCTGCACGCCATTCTTCACTGCCTCGATAGGCTCGCCATACATCGAGCCGCTGGTGTCGAGCAGCAGGTATACTGGTAATCTTCTCATATAACTATTGTTGAGGAGTTAAAGAAGTTAAAGGAGTTAAAGAAGTCTCCTTTAACTCCATAACATGTGTTTTATTTCGCGTAGTTCTGCAGTATGCGTGCCACGGTACGGCGCAAATCGTACTGGTCGTCGAAGGCATCGCCGATGGCTGCAAACTTCCACTCCCCGCCACGGCGGTAGAGCTTGCCCATGATAAGGGCGTTCTTGCCGGCAAACTGCTCTTCCTTGGCCACGTCATACTGTGCAAAGACATTAGAGACCCTCTTCGGAGTTCCCTCAAACATGCGTATGGCAGCGTAAGGAATCTTCAGGAAGTCGATGTTCTTCGGCTCAAAGATATTGAGGAAGAAGAATATCTGGTCTATCTTCGGGTCTACCTTTGTCAGGTCAACTGTAACAATCTCGTTGTCCAGCCCATCGTCGCCACCCTTGTCACCCTCGGTGTCGTCGGGAGTGTGATACATCGAGTTGTCGGCAGAGAGGTCCTTGCCCACCGGCAGTCCCACCTGCTGGAACATCTTGGGGTTGTAGAGCGGAGAGTAGAGTGTGTCCACCAGGTTGCCCTGTGCGTCGGTCATGACGCAGCTCAGGTCAACGTCAACGTCCAGCTCTTCGGTCTTCTTGCCAAAGCCCAGGAATCCAGGCTTCTCTATCATAATAGCACCCCAGTTGCAGCCCACGCAGAAGTTGGTGAGCTTGGCACCGCCATCCTTCTCTAGGTTGATGCGCTGCCCTTTCTCTAGTCTTATTGCCATAGTCGGTTACTGATATTTGTTTACTAATGCTTCCAGTCCGCCCTTGTTGCCTAGGCCCATAGCCTCGAACTTCCACTCGGCACCGCGACGATAGAGGCGTCCAAACTCTACGGCGGTCTCTACCGAGAAGTCCTCGTCGAGGTCGTAGCGGGCTATCTCCTCGTTGGTAATGGTGTTGTAGATGCGTATGTACGAGTTGCGCACCTGTCCAAAGTTCTGCCTGCGCTCTGATGCCTTGTAGATGGTGGCGGTGAAGATGATCTCCTGCACCTTCGGGTCTACCTTCTCCAGGTCTACGTTCACCGTCTCGTCATCGCCGCCGTCACTGCTGCCGCCGGTGGTGTCGTCGCCGGTAGACTCCACGGCACTGTCGGGCGACTTCGGGTTGTTGTAGAACACGAAGAACTCGTCCTGAGGCAGTTTGCCGTTGCTGCCCAGCATGAATGCCGATGCGTCAAGGTCGAAGTCATAACCTGTGCCCTGGTTGGGGTCCCATCCCAGGCCTACGCTTACCTTTGACAGGCCTATTCCTATGCGCTGTCCTTTTTCCAGTGATATTGCCATAGTTGTTAGTATTTATTAAGTAAACAATTTTGTTGTTGCAAAGATAGTAAAAAAAAGGTATTGACAAACCATTATTTGGGAAAAGTGCACCAACGTTATGATTTTTTTGCAAAAACCTACCGGCAGAAGAAGTCCAGCACCCTTTCGCCGTCTATGAATCCCTCCAGGTGGTCGCCTATATGCACCGGCCCCACGCCCACGGGTGTGCCGGTGAAGACAAGGTCGCCCTGACGCAGTGTGAAGAACTTCGACAGATAGCTTACGATGCTGTCTACCGAGAACAGCATATCTTTCGAGCATCCCTGCTGCACCGTCTGACCGTTGATGTCCAGCCGGAACGAGCGGTCGGTCCACACATCGCCCACCTCTCTCCACTGGCCTATGGCGGCACTGCCGTCGAAGCCCTTGCAGATGGTCCACGGCATACCCCCGTTGCGCACCTTCTCCTGAAGGTCGCGGGCGGTGAAGTCGATGCCCACCGTCACAGCATCGTAGTAGCGGTGGGCAAAGCGCAGGGGGATGCCCTTGCCCAGCCTGCAGATGCGCACCACCAGCTCAGCCTCGTAGTCGAAGCGCTCGGCCCAGTGGGGAACGAAAAACGGCTTACCGTTGTTCAGCAGGGCCGAGTCGGCCTTCAGGAAAATAACAGGCTCCTCGGGCAGGTATGCCTTCCCGTCAAGCTCCTCCGTATGCTGGAGGTAGTTCATGCCAACGCCAAATATCTTCATATCGCTTGTCCAACTCCCACCCGGCCACCCAGCTGATGACCGGCTTGACATCCTCTAACTCAATAATCACCTTTCACTAGAGATAGGCTCGCTTCATAGATTCCCTGATAGTCGAAGCCGTAGTGACGGAACACGGTGAGCGGTGAGGCATGGATGACGTTCTCGTCGGGAACGCCCAGTATCTTCGTCCTGACAGGGCACTCCTGTGCCGTAATCTCTGCCACGATGGCACCCAGACCGCCGTAGATGCTGTGCTCCTCGGCGGTGACGATACGCCCCGTCTCGCGTGCAGCCTTCAGCACGGCCTCACGGTCGAAGGGTTTGATACTGTGCATGTCGAGCACACGGGCGTTGATGCCCTGCTCTTTCAGCATCTTGGCCGCTTCCACGCAATGGGCCACCGTCTCGCCCGTGCCGATGAGAGTAAGGTCGTTGCCCTCCATCAGCGTGTTGGCCTTGCCTAGCTCGAACTCGAAGTCGTCGTCCTCGTAGACATCAGGAACGGCATTGCGGCCCACACGTATATAGGCGGGCTTGGGGTGGTTCACCAATTTCTCCACCAGCTTGCGGGTCTGACGCACATCGCAGGGCAGGTAGACCTCCATGCCGGGGAACGTGCGCAGCACGGCGATGTCGTGAAGCGAGTGATGCGTGGCCCCCAGCTGGCTGTAGGCCACGCCTCCACTCACGCCGCATATCTTCACCGGCATCTGCGAATAGGCCATATCGACCTTCACCTGTTCTAGCGAACGGGCCACATAGAAACACGCCGGTCCGAAAACAAACACTTTCATTCCCGTGGAGGCTAAACCAGCAGAGACGCCCACGGCGTTCTGCTCGGCAATGCCCACCTCGACAAACTGCCCGGGCAGCTCCTTGCCAAAGTCGGTCAGCGTGGCCGACCCGCTGGCATCGGATGTTACTGCTACAATCTCTTTGTCTGCTCTTGCCAGTTCCAACAAGGTGTCGGTAAAACTCTTGCGGCAAGGTATCTTATTTGGTGCTTTCATCATAACTCTCATCAGGGGCTTCACCCCTGCCTGTGGTCTTTCGCCCCTTTGGGGCTTAACTCTTAACTTTTAACTTTTAACTCTCAACTCTTCCAGCGCCTGCTTGTACTGTTCCTCGTTGGGCACGCCGTGATGCCATTTGGCCACATTTTCCATAAACGACACACCCAGACCTTTCGTCGTCTTCGAGATAATCAGGTGGGGCTTGCCGTTTTCGAAGTCGATGCTCTCTAAGGTGCTTACAATGGCGTCAATGTTGTCGCCGTTCATCTGCTTCACGTCCCAACCGAAGGCGGTCCAGCGCTCACGGATGCTTTCCAGCGGCATCACGTCTTCTGTGGAACCCGAAATCTGCAGTCCGTTGCGGTCGATGATGGCCACCAGGTTATCCAAGTGATATTTGTTAGCTGCCATCGCAGCCTCATAGATGGAGCCTTCGGCCTGCTCTCCGTCGCCCATCACCACGTAGGTCTTGTACTGCTTGTTTTTCATCTTCGCGGCCAGTGCCATGCCTACACCGGCAGCCAGGCCATGACCCAGAGCACCAGTGTTGATTTCCACGCCAGGAATGGTCACGTCGGGATGTCCGCCCAGATGGGCAAAGTCCTTGCCATACTGGTCCAGCTCGTCGTGCGAGATGAATCCTTTGTCGCAAAGCACGCAATAGAGTGCCTCGGCACAATGGCCCTTGCTCAGCACAAAACGGTCGCGCTCTGGCATCTTAGGATGGGCGGCATCCACGTTCAGTATTCGGTTGTAGAGTACTGTCAACACATTCAGCACAGAGAGGTCACCGCCCGTGTGCCCTGTCCTGCCCGAATAGATGAGATTGATAAGATTCAATCTGAGTTGTTCAGACTTTTGTTTTAGTAAATTTACTTCCATGTTTTTTACAAATAGTTTGATTTTCTGGATGCAAAGATATGAAAACAAAACAGAAAACGAAAGAAAACGAAAGGTCAAGAAGCAAAAGATTAACCTTTTTTAGATGTATTAGCTTGCAACTGCCGCCATTTTTTGCCCTCCTCTCACTTTATGGATAATTTGCATTTGTGGTAATTTGTTTCTGTTCTTCCCAGAAAACAAATGAAGGAAACGAATGTGAATCGCTCGGCTCTGCCGCTTGCTACCGAAGGGACGCAAGAATTTCTTTCCAAAATCATTCTTTCTCACAAATTTCTTTCCAAAACACTAGGTTTCATCCACGGGCAGTGTCATGACAAAGCGGGCACCGTGGGTATAGGTGGTGTCGAGAGCGATGTCTCCGCCCAGGTGTCGTGCCAGCGATCGTGCTATGGACAGGCCGATGCCCGTGCCCTCGGTATACTCGTCGAGCTGCACGAACTCGTCGAAGATGTTCTCGGCCTGTTCGGGTGGGATGCCTATGCCGGTGTCCTCGACAGTGAAGGTCAGCTGCTGCTGTGTCGCGGTGACGGCCAGCGTGACGCGCTGCTTCTCGTCGTCGCCCTCCTGTTGCTTCATCGTCTGAGGGTGGGTGAACTTCACGGCATTGTTGAGCAGCAGGGCCAGCGCCTTGGCAGCGGCCTTCTTGTTGGTTACGAGGGTGAGCTGTTCGGTCTGCGGCGAAGATTGCTGCTGCAGCAGCAGGTGTCCGGCCTCGCCTATGTCGCTCATGGCGATGGCCTGTGCCAGGATGTCGGCGGGGCGTACGGTGTCGTTACACTCTATGTCGGCGTTGCTGTTCAGCTGACTGAGGTCGAGCATCTTGTCTATGAGGTGGGTGATGCGCTCGCTGTTCTCCACTATCTTCTCGCTGATGGTCTGCAGCTCGTCGCTGCCAATCTCTATGTCGGGAGCGGCCAGCACCTGGGTGAACCCCGAGATGACGTTGAGTGGGGTGCGCACCTCGTGTGAGATCTGCCTGATGAAGTTGGCCTTCATGCGTGCCGACTCCTTGGCCTTCTCGTTGGCTATGACCAGCTGGCGGTTGGTGGCGTCGAGCTTCTTGTATGCCTTGCGCCGCTGCATGGTGTAGACGACGGCGAAGACCACGAAGACTATCAGGACGATGACCACAGTGAGCAGTCGCTGCTGCGACAGCTTCGCGCTCTGCTCGGCTATCTGGCGCTCCTTGCCCTCGGTGTCGTAGAAGGTGGTAAGCAGGTCGGAGTCTATCCTGCGCTGGCGCACGAGTGCCGAGTCGTAGTATTCGGCCACGATGTTGGCCACGCGCAGGGCTGAGTCACGCTTTCCTGCCAGCATGTTCGCGCGGAACTTTGGAATCATAAACAGTCCGAAGTTGGCAAAGTCGGCCTTGTAGCCTCCCGACTTCAGGAAATGGTCCAGCTGCTCGTAGTTGCGTGCTGCCTCTTCGTAGCGTTGTGTCTGCATCAGGTACTCGCTGCTGTTGATGATGCTGCCCGTCTGCCGCGAGGTCTTTGTCGACAGGTATTCGCCGAAGGCCCTCTCGGCATCGGCGGTGCGTCCCTGGGCATTGGCCAGCAGGGCCTTGCTGTAGCAGATGTCGGCCTTCATCTCGTCGAGGAACACGGAGTCGGGCTGGGGTAGTGCCTCGGCAGCGGCATAGAGCGAGTCCTGCACCGCTAGCCATGGTGCTGCCTCGGCATAGCACTGGGTCTGCATATATGCCTTGGCGATGGCGTTCATGCATTTCTGGCACTCGCGGTAGTCCAGCGGGTCGTGGTGGGCGGCCAGCCGGGCGTGAACACCCTGCAGCGACTTCTGGAAGCTCATGGCGGCCAGGTTGCCCTGTCCCAGGTACAGCTGGCACTCTCCAATGGTCTGTGCTATGTCGTGGTGGTCGGCAAAGGCATCGTAGCCGGCTGCCTTGAGCCTGCGGTCGGCGGCGTTGGCCTCGCGCAGGGCACGGTCGTAGCGTCGCATCTCGCAGAGCAGGCGCACGTAGTTGTGATAGGAATAGAGGTAGGCGTCGAGGTCGGCCTCGGTGGCGATGTCGCTCATGTCGATGCTGTTCAGCTGCGAGTAGAGCCGCAGCGAGTTGCGGCGCTGTCCCATGAGGTTGTAGGTGATGGTGCGGTAGAAGATGATCTTCGGCAGCGAGAGCTCGCCGGTCTTCTCCAGGCTGTCTATGACGGCGAGCACGCGCTCGTTGTTGTCGCGCGCGTCGCCAACGGCAGCGACTATCGAGTCGGCACAGTTGAAGCCCTCGGCATCGTTGAAGCCATGGGAGCTGAGCGAAGGCAGTTGCCGGCGGTTGGTGCAGCCGCTGACAGCGGCCTGTATCAGCAGGATGATTGTCAGTAGAGTAGCAGGTTTCGTCATTTCAGCTGCAAAGGTACACTTTTATTTGAATACCTCACAACTTTTCCGCTGATTTTTTTTAGAAAACAATTTGTTTCTGTTCAATCTAGAAAACAATGAGAAAAACTTTATTCCTACTTAAACCACTAATTACACGAACAGAACTTCCGCATGTATATAATAACCACGACCTTGAGCTTCTATTTTAACCACGAATTACACGCGCTCGGCTCTGCCGCTTTTTCCGCTCGGCTCTGCCGCTTGCTACCGCAGGGACGCAAGAAAGGCGATAGCCGACTAAAAGAATTACACGAATACATCTTTCGCAAGAAACAGAAACGACCACAGATTTCGCAGATGTCACAGATTTTTTCTAGTAAGGATTATGCCGCAAGCGGCGGATTTCACAGATTAGTCCTCTATGGCACCCAATCTGTGAAATCAAAAATAATCTGTTGAATAGCTTGACATCGCGCAGCCAATCTGTGAGATTTGTCGAAGACCCACGAGTGCTCGCAGTAAATCTGCTAAATCTGTGGTAGAAAAAATTTAGGAACTTCAATTCGTGTAATTCGTGGTTGTTTCACTTTATTACAACCTTTTTGTTTCCGTGGATATACAATCCGGGCTTCGTAGGCTTGCCGTAGAGTTTCACGCCATTGACCGTGTACCAACTAGGAGCGTGGACGTCCCCGTCCGCAACGAATGCGGGCGAGACGCCCGCGCTCCCATTGCCGTCACCGAAGTTCAGGCGGAAGGCACGGACGGTGGCGGTGGGGTCCACGTGGAAGTAGGCGCGGCAGGCATTGACGTAATAGTTGCCATCCTGGTTGTTGGCTGCGTTGGGCCAGAAGAGCGTGTTGTTGGTGCTGAGGAAGAGGTTGCTCTTGTCGTTAGGTGTAAGGGCAACGGGCGAGTAGCTACCCACGAAGCTCACCTTGCCGTCATTGCTGGTGGCAGGTGTCGGAGCATCGCCGCTGATGGTGACGCCCGTGAACACAGGGGTCTCGATGTTTACGCCTGTGTTGGCCCACCTGATGATGAACGGTGTGCCGGCAGGGATGGTCGTCGCCGCTGTGAAGTTCAGCGTCAGCGTACCGCCCTCTAACTTACTCGTCGAGGTGTTGAGCACCATGGCCTCCACATCGTCGCCGGCCAGCGGGCTGTCGGTGGTGCTGACCTCAAACGGTAGGCACAGCGTGTTCCATGCGCCGTCCTTGAAGATTGTCCTTCCGGCGAGGCTCACCGCGTATGTTCCGAAACTTTCGGGCAGAGCGGCAATCTTTCCGATGGCGGTGCTGTTGCCGGTATCGTCGCGCAGGGCGTTGACCGCTCCGTCACCATCGGTTATATCGGCGTTGTTGATAAAGTCATCGCCATCGTAATATTCGCCTATGCCCACACCTGCGGCTCCCTTCGTCTTGGCCACGGTGCAGCCGCTGTAGTAGTTCTTGTCTAACTTGTTGTCACCTGCGTAGTAACGGTAGTAGCCCGCGATGGCTCCGTAAGTCTCGTCACTTGCCTTCGTCACGGTGGCGCCGAGGACGAGGTTGCGGGCGAGCAAGCCGTCGCTATAGCCTGTGACGCCTCCGACGAAACGTGACAGGGTGGCGCCGCTGATGTCCAGGGTGGCTGCACTGGTGCAGTCGGTGACCCTGCCCATGGAAGTGACGTTGCCCGCCACGCCGCCATGTTCGGACGCACGATAGCCGATGCCCTGCACGGTGACATCGTTCTTGACACGGCAATTGGTGATGGTGCCGCCATTGAGGCCCGCGATGCCGCCGACCACATTGTAACCGGTGATGAAGGCATCGGCCAGCGTCACGTCGGTCACCACGCCGCCCATGCCTATCCAGCCGAAGAGGCCCACATTGTCCAGGGCACTCTTGTCCAAACGGATGCCACTGATGGTGTGACCCTTGCCGTCGAAGTGGCCTGTGAAGGGACGTATGGTTTCCGGCTCTTCGATGTAGTAGCCGATGCCCGGGAAATTGCTCTCCGGCGAGTCGTCTTCGTCGTTGTCAACGGTCAGCACGGAGGGAACGAAGTCGATGTCGGCACCCAACTCGTAGTATTTCCCGGCGTAGCCGCCCTTGCCGCTGTTCACGCGCTCTGCCATCAATAAAAGTTCAGCACTCGTACGGATAATATAGGGCTCGTCAACCTCACCGTTGCCGGTCCATTCTGCCTTGGTGATGGTGCGGGTGTCACCAATGGTGATGTCATTGAGCGTAAAATCGACGGTCACTTCGTCGCAGGTGCTATTCCTTCCGGCACCAATGATATAGGGAGACTGCCCGCCTTTTGTAGCGGTAACGCTGGTCACACCGTCAAGAATGTTAATTTCACCACAAGAACTCTTGTTATAACCGCTGCCGATGCCCGCTGCTTTTTCGCCCCCTTGGGCGGTGATGGTACCGCCTGTGATGTTGATTTCACCGCAAGAACTATTGTTTCTACCGCTGCCGATGCCTGAGGCGTGCTT
>CAMYZK010000066.1 GCA_947303825.1 uncultured Prevotella sp.
CCAGTAGCACCATCGGTAGCGCTATTAACGCCTTGGTGCTACCGCTAACTTCTTGATTGTCAGTGCCCAGTAGCACCAGTAGCACGAGTAGTGCAACAGGCGTCTTATAACATATACACCTGTATGGTGAATGTTAATTGCAGAAAAAACTTGTTAATTCCGCGCCGCTGCCTTAGCCGATAGCCTTTGTTTGTCTAACTTTGCGTGGTCAAGTCCATTCACGTTGCTGAATGTCTATATATACAACGCTGCGGTGCTGCCGGCATCACCTGGCGTTGCCCCAAACCACATAGCTGGCAAATACTACAGCAGGTCATGCAGCATGACCCGCTGTAAGTGTTGGTTCTGAAAATGCAGGCAGGCCTAGTTGGTCTTGTACTTGAAGGTCACCTCGCTGAGTTCCTTGTTGGCTTTCTCTATCTTGGCTTTCAGACCGGCTTTGTGTTCGGCCAGCCTCTGAGCCAGGGCCATGTCGGAGAGAGCAATTATCTGGCAGGCCAGGATGGCCGCATTCTGTGCACCGTTCACTCCTACCGTGGCCACGGGGATGCCTGGGGGCATCTGCACTATAGAGAGTAGGGCGTCTAGGCCGTCGAGCATTCCCTTGATGGGTACGCCGATGACGGGCAGCGTGGTCTGAGCAGCAATCACTCCCGGCAAGGCTGCTGCCATGCCTGCTGCTGCAATGATAACTTTTATGCCTCTTCCGGCAGCCTGGCTGGCAAACTGCTCCACGGCCTGTGGGGTGCGGTGGGCGGAGAGGGCATTGACTTCGAAGGGGACTTGCAGCTCGTCAAGCTGACGGCATGCTTTCTCCATGACGGGCAGGTCGCTGGTGCTGCCCATGATGATGCTTACTTGGGGAATCATTTTTTTTGAGTTAAGAGTTAAGGGTTGAGAGTTAAGAGTTCTTGGACGAGCCAAGCGGCGAAGCCGAGCGGAGAGACTTTTCTTCAGTAGCCCCGAAGGGGCGTTCAGACCACAGGCAGGGGTGAAGCCCCTGATGAGAGTTCTTCGCAGAGCGAAGCGGCATAGCCGAGCGGAGAGACTTTTTATATATAGTAGATGCTGAGGAAGGCGGTGACGATGCCAACGAAATAGCCGGTGACAACCTGCCCCAGGGAGTGCTGGCGCAGTATCATGCGGGCAGTGCCCATCAGTCCGGCAAGAAAGATGGAGAGGGTGAGCCACCAGATGGGATTGAAGTTGTTGAGGTACAGGCCGAAGGCCATGAGCGCCCCCGACACGCCTCCTATTGCTGCGGTGTGTATAGACACCTTCCACCAGAAGTTGATGATGATAGTCACCACCTGTATGAGCAGGGCTGCGATAACCACCACGATGATATCGTGGAACACGTTGTTGTTGTATAGCAGCCATACGCACAGCGTGTAACAGGCTATTGAGATGGCGTAAGGTACTACCAGATGCCGCTTCTGCCCCAGCTCTTGCAGAGTCCACTTCCTGAATATGCGGTATATGAAGATGAGCATGGTGGGAATGAGTACCGTAAGCAGATAGACCACGCCGAGAAGAATGAGCTTGTACTCTATGGGAAAGTCTATCATAAAGGTAAAGGTGAGCACAAGCGCGATGCCCACCAGCGGCAGGTAGAAGGGATTGAAGATGAGGCTTATTATTCTTGCCCCCAGTATTAGGCTCTTTTGACGGGTCATGTATTTGAGTTGAGAGTTAAGAGTTCTTCGCAAGCGAAGCGGCAGAGCCGAGCGGAGAGACTTTTGTTGAGGAGTTAAAGGAGTTAAAGACAATACCCTGCTAGCAGAGGCCGAGCGAAAGACTTTTGTTGAGAGATGAGAGTTTAGAGTTCTTCGCAAGCGAAGCGGCAGAGCCGAGCGGAGAGATTTTTGTTGAGAGATTTTTGTTGAGAGTTAAGAATAAAACCTTTTCATTTTAATTGACGTCGCAGTCGGGCAACGGGCAGTCCCATCTGCTCTCGGTACTTTGCCACCGTGCGCCGTGCTATGGGGTATCCTTTCTGTGCCAACAGCGCGCTCAGCACGTCGTCGCTCAGTGGCTTGCGTTTGTCTTCCTGGTCTATTATTTCTTTCAGCGCGGCCTTTATCTTGCGCGTTGACAGTTCCTCGCCGTTTTGGGTTACATAGCCGTCACTGAAGAAGAACTTCAGCGGGAAGGTGCCCCATCGGGTCTGTACGTATTTAGAGTTTGACACCCTTGAGATGGTGCTTATGTCCTGCCCCGTCAGCTCGGCCACGTCTTTGAGTATCATGGGGCGCAACAGTTCCTCGTCGCCCTCCTCGAAGAATGGCCTCTGCAGCTGTATGATGGCCTTCATGGTTTTGGTAAGGGTCTGTCGGCGTATCTTCACCGCTTCTATGAATCCCTGTGCTGCGTCAACCTTCTGCTTTGTATATAGCAGGGCCTCTTTCTGCTGGCGCGTCATGTTTTCCCTGTTATTCTGGAACTCTTTTAGGAGGTCGGCAAACGACTGTGATATTTCCAGCTGTGGCATGTCGCCCGAGTTAAGCTGGAAGGTAATGGTGCCGTCGTCTTGAGTATCTACTATGAAGTCGGGCGTTATCTGCTGCATGGTGTGGCCAAGGGTCTCTCCCATTGCAGTTCCGGGCTTTGGGTTGAGATGTCTGAGCTCTGCGAGCAGTTCCTCGGCCTGTATGTCACTGAGAGCCATCTGCTGCTGTATGCGGTTCCAGTGTTTCTTGGTGAAGTCGTCGAAATGCTCGGTGAGCACCTTCATCATCTGTTCTCTCATGGGCGAGGCCTTGCGTCGCTCCACTTGCAGCATAAGGCATTCCTGCAGCGAGCGGGCTCCTATGCCTGGCGGGTCTAGCTGTTGCAATCGTCCGAGAAGGCTGAGTGCCTGCTCCTCGGTGATGTCAATATCGTGGTAGATGGCCAGCTGTTCGCAGATATCGCCCAAGGATGTTCTAAGGAGACCATCATCGTCGAGCGACTGCAACATATATTCTATGACATATCTGTCGCGTTCTGACAGTTCCATCTCTCCAACCTGCTCCATAAGCATGTCGTAGAACGAGCGTTCCTCTCCAATGACAGTGTTTTCCTGTTCATCGCCCCACTGATGCCCTCCCTGATAAACGGGCAGATCCTCGTCGTCGCGCCCTATGTTCTGTAGGGCCTGGTCGAGGGCATCACTACGTTCCTCGCGCTCACGCTGTGCATCGTAGTCTTCATGCGAAGGGCTGTCATCGCCTACGCTGTCGGTCCATTCACCAGCCTCGTCGTCGCCCATGGCCTTCTCCAGGGCGGGATTGTCGTGCAGCTCCGTCTCCATGCGCTCCGTCATCTGCTGCAGTGGCAACTCTACCAGCTGTGCCAGCAGCAGTTGCTGAGCCGAAATGGATTGTAGCTGACGCTGCTCCTGCTTCTGTTCTTGTATCTGTGACTGAGCCATCGGCGTTTAACTCCTGAAATAGTCCTTTAGTTCGTCGGCAAACTTGTTGAGCTGAGGTGGTTCCAGTTCCGACATGCGACGCCACACCTGCTGGCATGGCAAGAGCAACGGCGAGAAAGTAATCTCGTTGCGTTCCAGATAGGGGTCGCATATCTGGAACATATTGAGCACCTCAACCACGCTGGAGGCCTTGAGCCCCATTAGCTTAGCCAGTTCAGCCACCTCGGGAGTCTTATCCACCATAGTAGAGGGGGTAAGCTGGAAATAAAGGTCAAGAATGAGAATAAGAATGACCGGTGTGAAGCGGTTGTCTTCGGCCAACGGGCGGAAGTCGCGCTCAAAGGTCTCTTCAACCTGCACACCGTCGTAGAACTCGTCGGCAAATCCAAAGCCCTTCATGCTGCGTAGTAGTGCCACCATCCTCGCCAGGCGTGCCGGACTCTTGGAATAAGTATTCCAGATGCGCTCTATCCTGGGAGTGCTTAGCTGCGCTATCTGCTTCATGCGCGACTGAAGATAATGGGGAGTGAAGTGAAGCTCTAAGCTGAGTTCCACCATGACTCGGCTGTATAGAGGTTTCATGCCAACAGGCTTCTTAAGATACACCTCCAGCAGCATAAGCCAGTATTCATCGCGCCAAATAGTCTTTGACATTCAGGAAATACTTTATTTGTTGCAAAATTACAGAAAAGTTAGCACTTAAGAGTCAGTTTTTATAAGATATGTTACCCAATTTAACTTTTTTTGTAGAAAAAACTCCTAACACCTAACTCCTAACTCCTAACTTTTCACTACTTTTGCGCAAAAAAGGTGAAGATAGGCTCTATAGACTTTGGTAGGTACCCCGTGTTTCTGGCACCGATGGAAGATGTAACCGACATCGGCTTCCGTCTGTTGTGCAAGCGTTTCGGGGCTGCAATGGTATACACCGAGTTCGTTTCGGCAGAGGCTCTGGTGCGCGATGTGAAAAGCACTGTTCAGAAACTCGTCATCAGCGACGAGGAGCGTCCTGTGGGGATACAGATCTACGGGCGCGACATCGACGCCATGGTAGAGGCTGCACGCATTGTGGAGCAAGCCGGCCCCGACGTGATAGACCTTAACTTCGGATGCCCCGTGAAGAAGGTTGCCGGCAAGGGTGCCGGAGCCGGAATGCTGCAGGACATCCCGAAGATGCTCGACATCACCCGCCAGGTGGTAAACGCAGTGAAGCTGCCTGTTACGGTAAAGACCCGGCTGGGGTGGAACAGCGAACAGCTGGTCATCACCACACTAGCCGAGCAGCTGCAGGACTGCGGCATAAAGGCACTCACCATACACGGGCGCACGCGCTCACAGATGTACACCGGCGAAGCCGACTGGACACTCATTGGCGAGGTGAAAAGCAACCCCAGAATAACCATACCCATCATAGGCAACGGCGACATCACATCGGCTGAGGGAGCAAAGCAAGCCTTCGACAAGTATGGAGTAGATGCCATCATGGTGGGAAGGGCTACCTTTGGACGCCCCTGGATTTTCAAGGAGATAAACGATCACCTCAACTCAGAAGCTCAGCACCTCAACAATTCAGAAACCCATAACCTTCTAACCTTCGACGAGAAGCTCGACATCCTGGAGGAACTGCTGCGAATAAACGTTGAGCGAATAGACGAGCAGAGAGGCATCATACACACACGTCGACATCTGGCTGCCACACCCATCTTCAAGGCAATACCTAACTTCAGACCAACTCGCATAGCTATGCTCAGGGCAAACCATTTGGATGAGTTGATGGGTATTCTCGAACAGACAAGAGTGGAGTTAGGAAGGAAGAGTGATGGATGAAGAGTAAGGAGTGAAAAGTTAGCCATTCTCCACCACTTTTGCCGCAAAGATGCATTTGTCCTCCTTTCAGACGCAATATTACACCACGATATTGCGTCTTTCTTCATAACTTTGCCAACACATTTCAAAAAACAAACTAACAACGATATGAAGAATAATAAGACGTTTCTCATTTTGGCAGCTATGCTACTGCTAAGCTCGCTGGGCATCAGCGCCGCAAAGAAAGTACACACCCTGGGCGACTCGACCATGGCTCCCTACGAAGAGAGCCAGACGGTGACACGCGGATGGGGTATGTATTTTGGACAGTTCCTCACCGGAGGATGGACATCTATTAACTACGCACGCGGGGGACGCGACTCCTACGGCGGCTACAACGAGCTGTGGCAGACAGCGAAGACCAAGGTTGAACCCGGCGACTATGTCATCATCTCGTTTGCCCATAACGACGAGAAGAACGGTGGCATGGACGGATACCAGCTCAAGGCATACTACGAGCGCATTGGTGACCAGGCAAAGGCGGCAGCCGTAGACCTGCGTGGCAGCATACCCTCCACCACCTACAAGGAAAACCTGAAGAAGATATGCGACGAGGCCAGGGCCAAGGGGGCATATCCCATACTGGTAGGAGCCGTATGCCGCAGCTACTTCTCTGGAAACAAGATACGCCGCAACGGCCGTCACGACTTGGGCGACAGCTTCAGCATCCTTACCGAGAACGGACCTACTACAGGCAACAGCCTCCCTGCCACCGACCATACGATGGACTACACCTACCACATGCAGCAGTTGGCCAACGAGGAGAACATACCCTTCATCAACCTTACCGAGGCAACGGCCACGCTCTACGAGAGCTATGGCGATGCCAAATGCCACGAACTGCTCTTCGACGGCGAAGGCAGCACACACTTCAACACCACCGGCGCACTACTGGTGGCACGCACCTGCGCACAGATGATGATGCAGCAGGGCATTCTCTCCGAAAACATCAACATACCCGTAGACCTCAGTGTGACACCCACGGACGGCAACTTCGGACAGGCCTACAAGGGACAGACCCTGCAGAAGGAATACACCCTGAGCGGCTTCGGCCTCCAGCCTGAGAGCGGCACTGTAAGCATCACTGCTACTGAGGGGGTAGAACTCTCCACCGACAAAAAGAACTGGCAGAAAAGCCTATCCGTAAGCTATCAGGCTTCTACGCTTATACAGACCTTCTACGCACAGATCACACTCAGCCAGAACGGTAAGCAGGAGGGAATCATAACAATAGTCTCGGGCGACAAGAAGATTGAGATTCCTGTTTCAGCTACTGCCGTGGTGCTGGAGGGCGGCACAGAGGTGAAGGCCTACTGGCGACTGGAGAAAGACGACAGCTATGAGCTGACGGGCCCGGCCAATGTGATACCAGAGTCGTGGACAGGCATGTACGTACAGCGCTACCAGAACCCCAATGCCAACACCACCTGGCCCGACTGGACAGGCTTCGACGCTAGCCGCAAGACACAGCGCAACCTGCTGACCGGCGACGCCTGGCCGGCCGACGAGATAGACGACAACCCCGAACGCTACATAGAGTGGGGCATCAAGCCCAGCACGGGCATGACGCTGAGCATCGACCAGATTAGTCTCTTCGTGTGCGGGTGCGGAGGCAACGGCATGTGTTCACACATATACTATTCTACAGACAACTTCCAGACCCGCACCACCATCTTCGAGATGAAGAAGATGCCGGCCAACAACATGCAGTATGTAGAGGCCAAGCCAGTGATAAAGCTCAACGAGGGCGAACAACTGCTAGTCCGCGTCTACCCCTGGTACAACGGAGCAGCAACAGGCAAGACCATCTGCCTCTCCGACCTCACCATTCACGGCATGGCTACCGAAGCCGGTACAACAGGTATCAGGGACAACCTGAACAATATCCATATTCCTTACAGCTATTATGACCTGCAGGGCCGCCGCATCAGCTCCCCTCGACGTGGAATTAACATCGTATTGACCGACGACGGCACTGTAAGGAAAATACTGAATTAGTTTAGAGTGTAGAGTTGTATTTAGTGAAGAATGAAGAGTGAAGAGTGAAGAATTTGCTACCGCGATATCAGATGATAGATGAAAAATGAAAAATGAAAGATATGATTACCTTGCATGCGGACATCAGCAAGGCAAAAGTCTCTCCGCTCGGCTCTGCCGCTTGGCTCTGCAAAGAACTTCTTTCGCTCGGCTCTGCCGCTTGGCTCTGCAAAGAACTCCTAAACAAAAGTATCCTAATACCTAAACTCAATGAGAGCTCTCTTAATATCCCTCCTGCTGATGCTAGGCATTAGCACGCAGGCCGAGAACTATCCCTATCGCAGTGACTGCCTGTGGCTCACAGTGCCCGACCATGCCGACTGGCTCTACAAGACGGGCGAGAAGGCCCGGGTAGAGGTGACCTTCTGCAAGTATGGCATTCCGCAGAATGTAGAGGTGAGCTACGAAATTGGCCCCGACATGCTGCCCGCCACCTCCAGCGGAAAGGTGAAGCTGAAGAACGGACGTGCAGTGATTGACATGGGCACCATGCGGAAGCCTGGGTTTCTTGACCTGCGGCTCAAGGCTGTTGTCGATGACAAGAAATACGAGCATCACGTCAAGGTGGGCTTCTCGCCCGAGCAGCTGCAGCCCTATACGAAGAACCCTGCCGACTTCGATGCTTTCTGGAAAGAAACTCTCGAGACGGCCCGCAAGGAAGTGAAGACAGAAAAGCTGATGGTGAAATGCGAGAAGGTAGACAAGTACACCACCGACGAATTCGACTGCTACCTGCTGAAGCTACACACCGACCGCAGCCACAGCATCTACGGCTACCTCACCATGCCTAAGTCACAAAGCCAAGAACTCAAAGACTTAAGAACTCAAAGCTCTAAACTCTTAACTCGGAAGTACCCCGTCGTTCTCTGCCCACCGGGTGCCGGCATCAAGACCATCAAGGAGCCTATGCGCAACACCTACTATGCCAAAAACGGCTTCATACGCCTGGAGATGGAGATTCACGGCCTGCATCCCGAGATGACCAGCGAGCAGTTCAGTGAGATCTCCAATGCTTTCTCCGGTGTTAACGGTTATCTGGAGAACGGACTCGACTGCCGCGAGAACTACTACATGAGGCATGTCTACGTGGCCTGCGTGCGTGCCCTCGACTACCTCTGCTCGCTGCCCGAGTGGGATGGCCGCAACGTCTTCGTGCAGGGTGGCAGCCAGGGCGGTGCCCTCTCGCTCATCACTGCAGGTCTAGACCCTCGCGTCACGGCCTGCGTAGCCAACCATCCGGCACTGAGCGACATGGCAGGCTATGCCGAGAAAGGGCGTACAGGAGGATATCCGCACTTCAACCGGGAGAACCAGATGCTCACGCCACAGAAGATAGAGACCCTGCAATACTACGATGTGGTGAACTTTGCCAGCCGCATCAAGTGTCCTGTCTACCTCACCTGGGGTTACAACGACAACACATGTCCGCCCACCACCAGCTATATCGTCTGGAACCTCATCACGGCACCCAAGCAGTCGCTCATCACACCCGTCAACGAACACTGGACGAGCGAAGCCACCAACTACGGACAGATGCTTTGGCTAAAAGAACACATATCAGAATAACCCTTTAAAAACTAATCTACCAAAACAAATGAAAAGGAAAAACTATTACTTTCTTACCCTGCTGGCACTGATAACAGGGGTTCTGCCCATGAAGGCCGACCCAGTGCAGCTGGCCGCATGGAGCATGGAGTCGAGCGATGACATCGCCGCAACATGGTTTGCCCAAGGCGGGGCACCTGCCATTGCTCCTGAAGAAGCTGTCGGCGACAAGGCCGACTATGTACTCACTGCCTGGAGCGAAGGCCGCTACTGGCAGCTCTGCACAGGTTACCAGAACAAGGTGCTGCGCATAGAGAACTCGACGGCTAACGCCATCACCGACTACACCGACGGCACGCAGCACAATGTCTACTACGAGGTGCAGTTCCCCACAAAAGGCTACAAGAACATCAGCGTCTCTTTTGCATGTGCTTACGGCAAGAACGAGGTGGCGACACTTGAGGCTGTAGTATCTACCGACGGTGGCCACACATGGTTCGATGCCGGAGCTTACGAGACCATGGGCAATTGGTGGCTCTATAAGGATAACACCGTGACGCTCTCGGCCAACAATAAGGACAAGGTGATGTTACGCCTTATTGCAGGCAATGGCTGTGCTTCCAACTGGAATCTGGACTATGTGAAGATTTACGGCGAGGCAGCCGAGTCGGCCCAGCCCGTCAATGAGCACGACTTCACGCTCTCCTGGCCTCTGAAGGACGGAGCCGCCAGTGCTACCACGGCGATAGCAGCCAAAGAGGGATTCTTCTCTGTGGCCGAGATGACCGTGGGCAGCAAGCTGGTGATGAACGGTACACGTACCGACGGTGGCATCTGCGAGACCATGTTCCAGCCCACCGAGCAGGCCGGCTCGCAGGAAGACGGCAATGCCATAACGTTCACCCTCAAGCCTAAGAAAGGACTGACGTTCACACC
>CAMYZK010000067.1 GCA_947303825.1 uncultured Prevotella sp.
CATGATAGGCTGGAGTGCTGATATGCTGTCGCGCATGATGCGTTATAGTCCGAATTCTCTTTTTATCATGTCCACGCAGTCCAGTTTCTCCCAGGTAAAGAGTTCCACCTCTATAGTGCGTGTCTCATGATAGTGGCTGGTGAAAGTCTTCAGAACGGTTTCCGGCTTACGACCCATGTGTCCATAGGCTGCCGTCTCAAGAAACATGGGCTGTCTGAGTTTCAACCGCTTTTCTATGGCTTTGGGTCTCATGTCGAAGAGCTTCTCTATGCGCTGTGCTATCTCTCCGTCGCTCATGGCTACATGCTTGCGGCCGTATGTGTTTACGTAGATGTTCATGGGCTGGGCCATGCCTATGGCGTAGCTCACCTGTACAAGCATCTCGTCGGCCACGCCTGCTGCCACCATGTTCTTTGCAATATGGCGTGCGGCGTAGGCTGCCGAGCGGTCAACCTTCGACGAGTCCTTGCCCGAGAAAGCCCCGCCGCCGTGGGCTCCCTTGCCTCCGTAGGTGTCGACAATTATCTTACGCCCCGTAAGGCCGGTGTCTCCGTGGGGTCCGCCGATGACGAACTTGCCGGTAGGGTTGACATAGTATTTGATGTCGAGGCCAAAGAGGTCGAGTACCTTTTGTGAGCGAATCTGCTGTTTCACTCTTGGAATGAGTATGTTTATCACATCGTCCTTGATGCGCTGTTGCATGGTTGCGTCGTCGGCAAACTCGTCGTGCTGGGTGCTCACCACTATGGTGTCTATCCGTTCGGGTATGCCGGCATCGGAATACTGCACTGTTACCTGGCTCTTGGCATCGGGGCGCAGGTAGGTCATCTCACGTCCCTCACGGCGTATGTCGGCCAGGGTGCGCATGATGAGATGTGCCAGGTCGAGCGATACTGGCATAAGGCTTTCGGTCTCGTTGGTGGCATAGCCAAACATCATGCCCTGGTCGCCGGCTCCCTGGTCCAAGCCTTCCTCATCTTTGATAGTGGCATCGTGGGCAGCCTTGTCTACACCACGGTTGATGTCGGGACTCTGCTCATGAATGGCAGTCAGTATGCCGCACGACGAGCCGTCAAACTGATACTCGGCCTTGGTATAGCCTATCTTCTTGATGGTGTTGCGGGCTATGGTCTGAAGGTCGATATAAACATCACTGCTCACCTCACCCATTATCACCACCTGGCCTGTGGTGGCAAAGGTCTCGATGGCGCAGCGAGCCTGTGGGTCGTATGCAAGAAACTGGTCGAGGAGTGCGTCGCTTATCTGGTCGCACACTTTGTCGGGATGGCCTTCTGAAACCGATTCCGATGAAAAAAGATATGCCATGTCTTTATGAAATAATATGTTATGTTGTTTTTGAGGGTGCAAAGGTACGAATAAGTAAGCGAAATACCAAGAAAAACATGTTTTTCTTTGCATTTCAGAATGAGAGAATCTAAGAACGAAGTTCAATTCATACAAATATCTTCCCATTTTCGATAATTTTTATTTAGTTTTTGTCAGATTTTAGCGTTACTGACTTTTGTCGCGATTGGCTGTGCCGAGCCTGCTCACGCTCGACAGACTGAAAGCGAGATTCTCGTCTAAACAAGAGTTAAAAAAAAATAATGCAGGTCGAAAAACTCTTAACTCCTAACTCCTAACTCCTAACTCTTTTGTACCTTTGCATCCGATGAAAGAGAAACTTACTGTAGTAAAGGTGGGTGGCGCTGTGGTTGAAGACGAGTCCCAACTGGCTAGCCTGCTTCAACGGTTCAGACAGATAGAAGGTCTGAAGATTTTGGTACACGGCGGTGGCCGCAGGGCTACGAAGGTGGCCGCCCAGCTGGGCATAGAGTCGCAGATGATAGAGGGACGGCGCATTACCGATGCCGCCATGCTCGAAGTGGTGACGATGGTCTACGGTGGGCTGGTGAACAAGCATGTCGTTGCCATGCTTCAGGCCATTGGCGTCGATGCCATTGGCCTGACGGGTGCCGACGGCGGTGTCATACTGTCGGACAAGCGCCCGCTGAGAAACGGCATTGACTACGGCTTTGTGGGCGACGTGAAGAGGGTGCGTGCCGACGTGCTGGCCAGTTTTCTGACCAAGGGCCTCGTGCCCGTCATTGCCCCGTTGACGCACGACGGTCAGGGGCATATACTCAACACCAATGCCGACACCATGGCGTCGGAGACGGCAAAGGCCATGGCACGCCTGTACGATGTCACGCTGGTCTACGCGTTTGAGAAGCCTGGCGTACTGGCCTGTCCCGACGACGACACATCGGTCATTCCCGCCATAAGCCACTCTGACTTCGAGCTGTTGAAGTCCAACGGCACCATCAGCGGTGGCATGGTGCCCAAGGTGGAGAATGCCTTGGCCGCCGTTGATGCTGGCGTGAGCCGTGTGGTAATAACTAGCGCCGAGGCCATAGACGAACAGCAAGGCACTATAATAAGCAAGACACAGACATGATGGAGAGTGTGAAAAGGATAGTTATCAAGGTGGGTTCCAACGTGCTCACACGTGCTGACGGCAAGCTTGATGTGACACGCATGTCGGCTCTGGTCGACCAGCTGGCATGGCTGCGCACCCAAGGCAAGGAGGTGATACTTGTATCATCGGGAGCCGTGGCATGCGGCAGGCGTGAACTCACGGTGAGCCATAGCCTCGACTCGGTAGAACAGCGGCAGCTCTTCTCTGCCGTTGGACAGGTCAAACTAGTAGGATTGTACTACGACCTCTTTCGAGAATATGGCATACACGTGGGACAGGTGCTCACCATGAAGGAGAACTTCGAGCCAGGAGAGCAGTTCCGCAACCAGCGGGCATGCATGAGTGTGATGTTGGAGAACGATGTCTTGCCCATTGTCAATGAGAACGACACCGTGTCGGTGACAGAGCTGATGTTTACCGACAACGACGAGCTGAGCGGACTCATCGCTCAGATGATGAATGCCGACACGCTGATTCTATTGAGCAATATCGACGGCATATACGACGGACAGCCCGACGACCCTGCCTCGCACATCATCCCACAAGTGGAGAGGGGTCAGGACTTGTCGCACTATATCAAGGAAGAGAAGAGTGCCTTCGGCAGAGGAGGCATGCACTCCAAGTACACCACGGCCAGCCGTGTGCAGAAGGCTGGCATACGTGTCATCATTGCCAACGGTGAGCGCGACAACATTCTGGTAGACCTTATGCAGCGGCCACAGGATACGCCTCACACGGAATTCCTTACGAATTAAGAGTTAAGAGTTCTTAGCGAGCGAAGCGGCAGAGCCGAGCCTATCATCTTTCATTTTAATATGCCCGAATCAAATTTTGTTGACTACGTAAAAATACTGTGCCGCTCGGGTAAGGGCGGACACGGAAGCATGCACCTGCGCCATGTGAAGTACAATCCCAATGGAGGCCCTGACGGTGGCGATGGCGGCAAGGGCGGCAGCATCATACTGCGCGGCAACCACAACTACTGGACGCTGCTGCACCTGAAGTATGAACGACATATCTTTGCAGAGCACGGAGGCAACGGAGGCAAGGACAAATGCCACGGCACCGACGGGAAAGATGTGTATATAGACGTGCCTCCCGGCACAGTGGTGTATAATGCCGAGACAGGTAAGTTTGTGTGCGACGTGGCCTACGACGGACAGGAGATAACCCTGCTGAAGGGCGGGCGCGGCGGACTGGGAAACTTCCAGTTCCGCTCGGCCACCAACCAGGCTCCGCGCTATGCACAGCCAGGCGAGCCCATGCAGGAGATGACCATCATCATGGAACTGAAGCTGCTGGCCGACGTAGGACTGGTGGGATTTCCCAATGCGGGCAAGTCTACGCTGGTAAGCTCGCTGTCGAATGCCCGCCCTAAGATAGCCAACTATCCCTTTACCACCATGGAGCCCTCTCTGGGCATCGTGGGCTACAGGGATCAGAAGTCGTTTGTCATGGCCGACATCCCTGGTATCATTGAAGGCGCTGCCGAAGGCAAGGGACTGGGCCTGCGATTCCTGCGTCACATAGAGCGCAACTCGCTGCTGTTGTTCATGGTGCCCGGCGATACCGACAGCATCTGCCGCGAATACGGCATCCTGCTGGAGGAGCTGCGCAAGTTCAACCCCGAGTTGCTGGCAAAACAGAGGGTGCTGGCCGTTACTAAATGCGACCTGCTGGACGAGGAGCTGATGCAGATGCTGCGCGAGCAGCTGGAAAAGGAGTGGGAAGAGAAAGGCCTGGAGTCCGTGCCCGTAGTCTTCATATCGGCAGTCAGCGGCTATCACCTGGACGAGCTGAAAGACGTGCTGTGGCAGGAGCTGAACAGCGAGAGCAACAAGCTGCAGACCATAGAAGCCGATGACCGACTGGTGCATCGTGACAAAGAGATGACACACCTGGCTCAGGAACTGGCCGACGAGGATGCTGATGACGACATTGAATACCTTGATGAAGATGAGCTGGAAGACATAGAATACTTAGAAGATGAAGAAGAAGGAATGTGATGCATCACGTTCCTTCATTTTTTTTAAAAAATATACGGAAAACATAGTACGTTTTTCAAAAATTTATCTTAATTTTGCGCACGAAAACAATAACCAATTTTATAATTATGCAAAAAAGACTCTATGTATTGGTTGCCATGCTGCTCACCATCACACTGGGCTCCATGGCACAGGTAACCACGTCGAGCATGTCAGGAAAGGTGACGCTCGAAGGTTCTAATGAGGAAGTCATCGGCGCCACTGTGGTGGCTGTGCACGAGCCTTCGGGCACACGCTACACCGCCGTGACCAACGTAAATGGCCTGTTTGCCATGCAGGGCATGCGCCCCGGCGGTCCATACGCCGTGACCGTGAGCTACGTGGGGTTCGAGACAAAAACGTACAAGGGCATCACCCTCCAGCTGGCCGAGACCTACAACCTGTCCGTTCGGCTGAGCGAGAACTCTACCGACCTCACAGAAATCGTCATCACCGGCAAGGCCACGAAGCTGACAGTAGAGAACATGGGTGCGGCCACCAACATCACCAGCTCGCAGATCACCAATCTGCCCACGGTGAGCCGTAGCATTACCGACATTACACGCCTGTCGCCCTACGGTGGCAACGGCATGAGTTTCGCCGGTAGCGACGGCCGTACAGCCAACTTCACCGTCGATGGTGCCAACTTCAACAACAACTTCGGTCTGTCGCCAAACCTTCCCGGTGGCGGCAACCCCATCTCTATCGACGCCATCGAGGAACTGCAGGTGGTCATCTCACCCTATGATGTGCGTCAGACCAATTTCATCGGCGGCGGTGTGAACGCCATCACGAAGTCGGGTACCAACACCTTCAAGGGCACTGCCTACGTCTACCACAAGAACGAGAACATGCAGGGCGATGCCGTGAACCGTGAGCAGATAAACAATGCGCGCGCAAAAGACCAGACCACGACCTACGGCTTCACCCTGGGCGGCCCCATCATCAAGGACAAGCTCTTCTTCTTCGCCAACGGTGAGATGACCAAGATTCCTACAGTGGTGACCCGCTGGAAAGGCTCTGACCCCGACCATCCTGCCGACCCAGACAACTACATCTCGCGCACCACTACTGCCGACCTGCAGGCCGTCTCTGACTACGTGGCCCAGAAGTATGGCTACAACACGGGCAGCTATTCCAACTTCCCCGCCGACGAGAACAACTACAAGATTCTGGCTCGCCTGGACTGGAATATCACCGACAAGCATCATTTGGCATTGCGTTACAACTACACGAAGAACCGTAACTGGAACTCGCCAAACAAAACCTCAATGGACGGTGGTCCCCGCTTGGCTAACGACCGTATGTCAAAATCCTCTATGTCGTTTGCTAACTCTATGTACGCCATGGACAACCTGGTACACTCGTTCTCACTCGACCTGAACAGCCGTCTCAGCGAGAACCTGTCAAACCAGTTCCTCGCCACCTACTCAAAGCTCGACGACATACGCGACTCCGAGTCGGCTGCCTTCCCCTTCATAGACATCACGAAGGACGACGACAACTACATCTCGCTGGGCTATGAGCTCTTTACATGGAACAACGCCGTGCACAACACCATTTGGAACATCAAGGACGATGTTACCTACTACCTGGGCAAGCACAAGATTACCGGCGGTGTGAGCTTCGAGCACCAGATGGCCGACAATATGTACATGCGCAACGGCACGGGTTACTATCGCTTTAACCTGACCGATGACATGTATACAGGCGGCGTTCTTAACCCCGCAGCACTCTTCGGCAGCTCTCCGGAGATTGTAGCACTGACCTACGGCTACGACGGTGAGGAGAAGCCGGCTGCCCGCGTACAGTTCAACAAGCTGGGCATCTATCTGCAAGACGACTGGAACGCCCTCGACAACCTGAAGCTGACCTACGGTCTGCGCGTAGACGGACTGTTCTTCAACAACGACGACCTGATGACCAACCAGGCCATCTACGACTTAGACTACAACGGTCGCCACATAGACACCGGCAAGTGGCCCAACAGCACCATCACACTGTCGCCACGAGTAGGCTTCAATTGGGATGTCTTCGGCAACAAGTCGCTGAAGGTGCGCGGCGGTACTGGCCTGTTCTCAGGCCGCCTGCCACTGGTGTTCTTCACCAACATGCCCACCAACTCTAACATGGTGCAGTACAAGGGCATGTGGAACGCCGGGGGTAAGAACGGAGCCATCCAGGCCGACATGTCGCAGTTTGCAGGAAACTTACTCACAGGCAACGCCTTGCGCGACTATATCATCAACCACAACCTGGGTCCTCAGACCATCACATCGAAGGACGGCGCGGCCGGCTCGACCATCAATGCCGTGAACCCCGACTTCAAGATGCCACAGGTGTGGAAGACCTCTATTGCCGTGGACTACCAGATTCCTGCCACGTTCCCCTTCACCGCCTCGGTCGAAGCCATCTTCAATAAGACCATCAATGCCGTCTGCATTAGCGACTGGAGCATCAAGGATGTTGGCGGCTTCGCCCGCCTGAACGGTGCCGACAACCGCGCACTCTACCAGGACTTCAAGTACACCTACGTTGACCAGAACGGAGTTACCAAGGCACTGCCCAATGCCTTCGTGCTCGACAACACCTCGAAGGGCTACGGATGGTCATTCAATGCCAAGCTGGAAGCACAGCCTACCGACTGGATTAGCCTGATGGCCAGCTACACTCACACCGTCTCCAAAGAGCTCACAGGCATGCCCGGCAGCGATGCCACGTCGGCATTCACCTACATTCCCTGCTACCAGGGTCCTAACTATGTCGGCCTGCACAACTCACAGTATGTCACTCCCGACCGTTTCGTGGCCAGTGCTACCGTTCACGACAAGAGCGGCAACCACTACTCGCTCATCTATGAGACCTGGCGTGGCGGCTACAACACCTCCTACCTCATGGCAGGCGACATGAACGGCGACGGATACCAGTACGACGTGGTCTACGTGCCCACCGACGCACAGGCCGGCTACTACGATGCCAACGGACAGCTGCACGGCGGCACCGACTTCCGCTTCGTCTCACAGGACGACATGAACCGCTTCCTCGACTATGTACACAACAACAGCTATCTCGAAAGCCGTCAGGGTGAGTACACCGAGGCTTACAGCCACTACTCACCATGGGTGCACCGCATCGACTTCGGCTACAAGCACGACTTCAAACTCAACGTTGGCAAGACCAAACACAACCTGCAGCTGAGCCTGGACGTGAAGAACGTACTGAATCTGTTCAACAGCAGCTGGGGCATCTCCAAGATTGCCAACCAGGACTTCAGCACTGCGCCCAGCAACGGCGTACAGTACTCTACCATTATGAAGCTTGAGGGCGTCGATGCTCAGGGATATGGCGTGTACTCTACCCCGAAGGCTATCGACGGCAACACCAAGACATGGAAACCATACCACTCACTGGGTCAGTGCTGGTATGCCTCCGTCGGCGTGAAGTACTTCTTCAACTAAAAGTAAAAAGGTTAAAAGGTTAAAATGATAAAATGTTGAGGTTATGAAATATAGATATTTTATTCCGATAGTCGTAGCAGTGGTTGCTATGTTCACAGGGTGTACTTCCGACGACGACCCCATCTATCTTGACAATGTCCGCATGTCTACCACCTACGTAACACTGAATACCGAGGGCGGCACCACTGCAGTCAACCTGAACACAACGGCCGACTGGAGCATAGACGAGGCCACGGTGCCTGCATGGCTCACCATCTCTCCCATGAGCGGCAGTGCCGGCTCTACCGTTCTTAACTTCACGGCACAGGCCACTACCAGTACCAACCAGACTGTGGTGAAGCTGAACTGTGGCGGAAAGACACAGGAGATAAGCGTGCTACAGTTTGCCGTGGAGACTGAGCCCGAGGTGATGACCGTCACCGAGGCCGTGTCGCAGATAAAGGCAGGCACTGCTCCTGCCAGTGCCGTCTACGTCAAGGGTACCGTATGCCGCATACAGGAGATAAGCCTGCAGTATGGCAACGCCACCTACTACCTCTCTGACGACGGCTCGTATGGCTCAGGCAACTGGATTCAGGTGTACCGTGGCAAGTGGTTCAACGGAGAGTCCTTCACCGATGCCAATGCCTTCTCCGTAGGCGACGAGCTCACGGTCAAGGGTGTCATAGTAGACTATAATGGCACCCCCGAGGTAAACACCGGTTCTGAGGTGGTGTCGCTGGTGAAGTCGCTCATCAAGGTTGACTCGCTCGACGTCGACGAGCTGCCCCTGGAGGGCGGCCTGGTCACTGCCGCACTCACCTGCAAGGGCAGCGGCATCTCTGTCGAGGTGCCTGCCGAGGCACAGAGCTGGCTGTCGGTAGTGGGCATCGACACACAGCAGGCCGTCGTGAAGTTCCTGGCACAGCCCAACACCGGCGGCGACCGCTCTACCGCCATTACCTTTAAGACCACCGACGGTGGCAGGGAGTACAGTGCTACTGCCACCATCGCACAGAAGGGTGCCATCGTCGAGTGTACCGTGGCCGACTTCCTTGCTGCCGAGGTAGGCACCACACAATATCGCGTGACGGGCATCATCACCGAGCTGTATGCCAGCGACAAGCAGGGCAAGAGCTTCTACATAGCCGACTATACGGGCAAGGCACTCGTCTACCAGGCAGAAGGCTTCATCGAGGCAGGAGCCAAGGTGGGGGACATCGTCACCGTGGTGGGACAGCGCGGAGCCTACAAGGACAGCCCGCAGATGGTAAGCGGCACCTTCGAGGAGCTTAAATACGCAGTAGAGACCGTCACCATCGCTCAGTTCCGCGAGGCTGCCGACAACAAGGAGCAGTACTACCTCATTTCCGGTACTGTAGGCGAGGTAACAGAGGCCGATCTCGGTGCCAAGAACGACCTGGAGAAGTATGGTAACTTTAACCTTACCGACGAGACGGGTTCGGTATATATCTATGGTGTCACCGACGGATGGGGAGGCCCCAAGGGAACCTTCTCCAACCTGAACGTCGGCCTTGGCGACAAACTCACCATCGTGGCTTACAAGACCACCTACAAAGGCCTCGTTGAGGGTGTAGGTATGTACTTCTCGCACGAGAAGGCCCAGTGAAGATAAGTCCGCAGCCATTATTATTACCATCATACCCCCCGGACGGTCACCTTACCGCCCGGGGGGTGTTGGAAGATTTTTGTTCACATTTTTGGTTTGTTCGCGTAATTTCTGTATATTTGCAGCGAGAAAACAACAGAAGACTATGGCAGAGAAACGGAGATACGGCATCGGGCTACAATGGTTTCCCGATTTCAG
>CAMYZK010000068.1 GCA_947303825.1 uncultured Prevotella sp.
ACAGTGAACGGCCATTCGCTGGTCATCAACACCGATGCCGGCAAGCTGAACAACGCCAGCCGTACAGACCAGTGGTGCCAGTGTAACAACGGAACGGTGTTCAAGGTGCCCGTCTTTGCAGGAGCGAAACTGTCGTGGGGCAGATATAACGGTGGCAGCGAGACCGGCTTTACCATCGACGGAAAACTGTTCAACGAGTATTATATTGCTACTGAGGACGGAACCGTCAACATGACTGCCTACGGCATCAGCTATCTGAGCTACATCAAGATTGAGCCAACGACGCTGTATGACATATCGGGCACTGTCACGGGTGGCAACATCGACGGTAGCTCTGTCACCCTGACTGCTGCAGGCAACGGCGAGCCGTATACCGCAACCATCACCAGCGGAGCATTCACCATGAAAGTTCCTGCTGACACCTACACGCCAAGCCTGGGAGAAAGTGTAGCATACGTGGTGAAATCGCCCACGAGCATTGCTGTCAGCGCAGCTGGCAACATCGGTGCCATTACCATTGAGGCTGCTTCTGCTCAGACGGTGACAGGTGCTATAGCCAACGCCCCCAATGAGGCATTCACCCTGACCTTTACCGGTGCCACGCACAACAAGCAGGTGGTGCTGGCCGCAAATGCAACCTCATACGAGGCCACACTCGACCCCGACACCTATACCATCAGCTCCAGCGTGGGTACTCTGTCGCCCCTGTCGGCAGAGAGTTTTACGGTGGTCAACGCTGCCGTATCGCACAACATCTACTTCCCCGAAGCTGCCGTTCCCGCTGCCACACAGCAGAACATCACCGTAGACAACACCCTCGCCACCGCGACGGCCAACAACTACAAAACCGTCAACGATGCGCTGGCTGCTGCCAAGGCTGGCAGCATAAGCAGCCCCATCATCACGCTGACCAGTGGACAGACCTACCGTGAGCAGGTCATCGTAGACAGGGCTAACGTAACCTTCAAGACCAGCGGCACGGACATGGCCACCATCACCTGGTACTACGGCATAGGCTATGCCTACTACAGCCTTGGAGCCAACGGCTACTACGACAAAGACCACGCCATGACACGCAACAGCATCAAGATGATAGACCCCGCACGCTGGGGAGCTACCGTGCTGGTCACAAAGAACGGTAACAACTTCAAAGCCGAGAACATCATCTTCGAGAACAGCTTCAACCAGTATTACACCTCAGAGGAAGTGGCCGACGGCGTTACGCCCAACGGTGTGCAGAGCATCGCCTACAACCGCACGCTGACCTCCGGACAGTCGGGCTATAAGGCTGCCGACGCGAAAGATGTCACCGAGCGCGCCGCTGCCATTGGCTTCGAGAACAATCCAACAGGCGTTCAGCTCTACAACTGTAAGTTCCGTGGCTCACAGGACACCTTCTACACCAGCGGTAAGATTCACGTCAAGAACTGTGACATACAGGGTAATACCGACTACATCTTCGGTGGAGGCTATGTGGTGTTCGATGACTGTGACCTTACCATCGGCGGCTACAGCGACAAGTCGGCTACGGCCTATATCACCGCCTACAAGGACGGTAGTTCACTGGATGCCAGCAAGAAGTACGTGTTCCGCGACTGCACCGTAAAAGGCACTGACCGTACATACATTGCTGCCAACCTGGGCCGCGACTGGGGCGGTGCTGCTGCCAGCGTCTACTTCTTCAACCTGAAGAACGAGATTGGCGACAAACTGTCGTACAAGTGGACCAACATGAGTGGTGCCGTCACGGCCGGTACTGCTGACCTGCACATCTACGACTTCAACCCCACCATCAACACCAGCTACAGCTCCACGGGGTCTAATGGCGCCAACGTCAACGGCGTGGTGAGCGATGCCGATGCAACAAATCTCTATACAGGTGCCGTAACCAGCCTGGGCTTCACCCCGGAGCATATCTACGACATACCTGTAGACGAGGACAGCCACTACAATGCCATACGCATTAAAGCCAGCAACAACGGCACGGGCGACGTGACTCTCAACCGCACCCTACCCGCCAGCAAATGGGCAACCATAGTATTGCCCTTCGCACTGACCAGCGAGCAGATTGCTGCTACCTTTGGCAATGGAACGAAGGTGGCACAGCTCACGGGCGTCAGCGGCACAGAGATGACCTTCGCCAGCGTGACGAGCATGAACGCCAATGAGCCGTATATGATATTCCTCCCCGCTGCACTCACCGAGGCAAAGACCATCAGCGGCGTAACCTTCGTCGACGGTACACCACAGAAGACCACTGTCGCTGGCATTGACTTCATTGGCAGCTATGCACCGTCTACTGACATCCCTGCCACCGACGGCAGCTACACCTACTACTTCGTTTCCAGCAACAAGCTATACAAGACTGCCGCCAGTGGCACACCCAACACCATGAAGGGCACTCGCGCCTACTTCAAGGTGCCCAGCACTACGGCAGCACGACTGACAGGATTCGTCATCGACGGCGAAGCCTCTGGAATAAATGCAGTAGTGAACGAGACAACAGACACCGCCGTCTACGACCTGCAGGGTCGCCAACTGTCGAACAAGGGAATGAGACCCGGCCTGTATATCGTGAACGGCAAAAAGGTCGTGATTCGCTAGGCTCTGCCGCTTGGCTCGTCCAAGAAGTGAGAACAAAGCAGAGCTCGCCCGAATAAGTAAAACAATAAAAAGCAAAACAAAACATGAAGAAGATATATTCGGCTCCCACCATGAGCATTATAAACATAGAGGCTGCCCACACCCTTTGCACAGCCTGGCTGGGCAGCAGTGCCACCCCCAACACCGTCTTTGGCGATGCAGAAGAGTCGGTTGGCGGCAAGAGTGCCGACTCACGCCGACGCAGCATCTGGGACGAGGACTACTAGGTTTTATTCGATAAATTCGAAAGAATTTTTCTTGAGCGTGAATAAACATTCGTCTAATTCGTGGTTTTAAATAGATTCTGCGTACTAACAAATCTTGAAGTAATATGAATAAGAGATTTTCATCTTTACTGTTCTTCCTGCTTTCAGTCTTTGCTATGCCTGCCTATAGCCAGGCCACGAGCAGCACATCTGTTGAAGGGAAAGACAACAAGCTGGGTGTCAACATCAATGTGGGGATAAACTACAACGCTTGGGCGCATAAGGAAAATGGTGTCGGAGGCAGTGCCGGACTAGAGATGGAGTGGCGTTTCTCCTCATGGTCAAGTCTGGGCATCGGTGCTGGCTATTCGTCAGAGTCTTGGAGCCACAAGCATACCAGCAACTACGGGCCTAATTTTTCTTACAGCTCCAACAAGAACCACTCCATTGTCAACATTCCGCTGATGCTACACCTTCACCCCAAGGAGTGGTTGTCGTTCGACATCGGCTTGCAGTGGAACACCATTGTTGGCAGCCTCACCAAAACAGAAGTAAAGCGCAACAGCTTTTCGCTACCCATTGGCTTTTCCTTTGGGTCTAAGCATAGCTTCTTTGTAAGGGTCCTGCCACGCCTGGGTAATGTCGGGAAAGACAGCCCCTATGATGATGTAGAGAGCAGTCAGCTGCAGCTTGGTCTAAAGATGCGCATTCTGTGAGCCGACGGTCGCGACAAGCAAATGGATTAATAAAAACAAGATATAAAGATGACATACACCATAGAAAAGATAGCAACGCTGATAGGTGCCCGCAGATATGGCAGCAGCGATGCCACTATAGGTTGGCTGCTTACCGACAGCCGCTCTCTTTGCTTCCCCGAGCAGACACTGTTTTTTGCCTTGCGCACACCACGTAACGATGGCCACCACTATATAGCCGACCTCTATCGCCGGGGCGTACGCTCGTTTGTGGTAGAGAGCCTTCCTGCCGACTGGGAGTCGGCCTACCCAGAGTCCAACTTCCTTCGCGTGCCCTCGCCGCTGGCCGCCCTGCAGCGGCTGGCCGAGCGACATCGCGACGAGTTCATCATTCCCGTGGTGGGCATCACGGGCTCTAACGGCAAGACATGGGTAAAGGAGTGGCTCTATCAGATTCTGCGAATGTCACCTATGTTTGGGGGCTTTGTAACTCGCTCACCCCGCAGCTACAACTCGCAGATAGGCGTGCCACTGTCGGTATGGCTGCTCAACGAACAGAGCAAGATAGCCATCTTCGAGGCGGGCATCAGCCAGCCGGGAGAGATGCTGGCACTGCACGACATCATCCAGCCCACCATAGGGGTGTTCACCTCACTGGGGGCTGCCCATCAGGAGAACTTCCGCTCGAAAGAAGAGAAGTGCATGGAGAAGCTACAGTTGTTTCGCGACACCGAAGTCATTATCTATCCCTCTGACGACGACACGGTGAGCCGCTGTGTGCGACGCTCGCAGTATCAGGGCGAGCGCATAGGCTGGTCGCGCTATAGCGACAAGGCACCAATGTTTGTCACCGTAGAGGGCAACCACATCTCTTATATATTTAAAGGCGTAGAGGGGGCATACGAGATACCGTTCATAGACGAGGCCAGCATAGAAAACTCTATCACCTGTGCCGCCATTGCACTCTATCTGGGGCTGACTCCCGAAGAGATAGCCCGCCGCATGGCCAAGCTGGAACCCATAGCCATGCGCCTGGAGGTGAAAGAGGGGCAGCGCGGGCTGACACTTATCAACGACTCGTATAACAGTGACATAAACTCCCTGGACATTGCCCTTGACTTCATGAACCGACGTCCCGAGCAGGGAAAAGCAAAGACACTGATATTGAGCGACATTTACCAGTCGGGAGAGTCGCCCGCACAGCTCTATGGCGAGGTGGCGGCACTGATACAGAAGAGGGGCATAGACCACCTCATCGGCATTGGCCCGGAGATTTCCAGTCAGGCTTCGGCCTTCTCCTCTCACCTTTCACCGCTTACTTCGCACTTCTTCAACGACGTAGACCAGTTCTTGCAGAGCAGCATCTTCAAGACCATGCACCATGAGATAGTACTGTTGAAAGGTGCACGTCCCTTCGGCTTCGAGCGCATCAGCGAGCTACTGGAGCAGAAGGTACACGAGACCATTCTCGAGGTAGACCTGAATGCCGTGGTGAACAACCTGAACCACTACCGCTCGATGATGAAGCCCGAGACCAAGCTGGTGTGCATGATAAAAGCCGACGCCTACGGTGCCGGTGCCGTAGAGATAGCCAAGACGCTACAGGAGCACCGGGTGGACTACCTTGCCGTGGCCACTGCCGACGAGGGGGCAGAGCTGAGACGTGCCGGCATCACACAGAACATAATAGTGATGAACCCCGAGATGTCGTCGTTCAAGACACTCTTCGACTACGACCTGGAGCCGGAGGTCTACTCCTTCCGCCTGATGGACGCGCTGATAAAGGCTGCCCGCAAGGAGGGCATCACCGGGTGGCCTGTACATATCAAGCTCGACACCGGCATGCACCGGCTAGGGTTTAACACATCTGACAATTTGACTATTTCACAATCTGACAATTTGACTATTTCACAATCTGACAATCCTCCTGCGCAGCTAAATAGTAAAATAGTAAAATCGTCAAATAGTGAAATAGTAAAATCGTCAAATAGTGAAATAGACGAGCTTATCGACCGTCTCAAGCAGCAGGCAGCCATCATACCCCGCTCAGTATTCACGCATTTCGTGGGCAGCGACAGCGATGACTTCGACAACTTCTCTACACGGCAGTTCGAGCTGTTCGACGAGGCCAGCCGCAAGCTGCAGGAAGCCTTCAGCCATAAGATACTGCGTCACATTGACAACTCGGCCGGCATAGAACACTTCCCCGAACGCCAGCTGGACATGTGTCGGCTGGGCATAGGACTGTACGGCGTGGAACCATACTCTTCGCTCTCCACTCCACACTCTTCACTTCAGTGTGTCAGCACCCTCAAGACCACCATCCTTCAGATACGCAACGTTCCGAAGGAAGAGACGGTGGGATACAGCCGCAAAGGGATATTGACACGCGACAGCCGCATCGCCGCCATCCCCATAGGCTATGCCGACGGACTGGACCGCCATCTGGGCAACCGCCACGGCTACTGCCTGGTGAACGGACAGAAGGCCGAGTACGTGGGAAACATCTGCATGGACGTGGCACTCATCGATGTCACCGACATCCCATGCGAGGAGGGCGACAAGGTGGAGATCTTCGGGCGCGAACTGCCCGTCACAGTGCTCAGCAAGATACTTGACACCATCCCCTACGAGGTGCTCACCAGCGTCTCCAACCGCGTCAAGCGTGTGTACTTCCAGGACTAAAGGCAGGCACAGGAAAGGGGATGCCAGATTCATTGTTTCTTTGCACTCGCTTAACAACATGCATTTACAAGCCTATGAAAATTTAAACCATACCTCAGGAACACACACACGATGCCAACGTGTGGCACGTCGTGGCTCTATAACGCCACCCTCAAAAAAAAACAAATCCTTCACCATAACATGCTATGTCACAGGTGCTTGCATGCGCGGTGAAGGATTTTTTTCAAGAGTGCATTTCTAGCGCAGCATGTCGTCTAGCTGGCTGATGGTGAAGGTTATTTCCACCTGCTGCCCAGTGGAGGTATTGACGTAGCGGTAGCCCAGAAACTTGCCGGCAGCAGGAATCTTGCGCAAGTCAACCTTCTCTACCTCGCTTAAGCTTTCCAGAGCTTGGCGTATCATAGCCTTGTTCTGCTCTATGTTCCCCTGAAGGTTGGCAAACAGCGTGTCGTCACTTACCTCATAGATGTAATAGACTCCGTCGCCCTCCTTCGTCATGGCTGTCATGGTTATCCCCTCGGCAACCATCATGGGTGCCTGGGCGTTGGTTATCTGCACCACGATGTCGAGACTCTCTTCCAGTGTGAGAGGGCTGGCTTGCTGAGCCTGCTTCAGCTCTTCAGGTTTGATGACTACAGAGAACTTCTTGCCCGACAGGGAGCCCTCATACACAAATTCGAGTGTTGCCTGGGCGTCGAGAATGACATCCACAAAATTCTTCAGGTCTTTGGTGGGATGGCCGTAGAGCGACAGCAGCTGTTTCTTCATCAGGTCGTCATTGCTTTGAAAAGACTCGATTTTCATCAGGCGCTCATCCATCACATAGCGCACGGCGATACGGTCGCCCTCGTAGGTAGCACCCATCATGCGAATAAACTGTCCCAAGGCTATGGGGCACTTCTCGTTCAGGTCGTCAACGGCTTGCTGAATCTTGTTCTTGGCACAGCCAGCCAAAAGCATAACAGCCAAGGCTGCCAGAGGCAGCACACTGGTAAGGGCATGTTTAATGATTTTCATTAGTTTTCCTTATGTATTAATTACTAAAGTATTAGAACTTCCGACAGTTGAGTTAATTATGTGTATTATGCACATTCGTTTCCAGTCACTTTTCAAAAAGATGATGCAAAGTTACAAATAAAAAGCGAAGGAAAGGCAAAAATAATGTAAAAAAGTATAGTGTTTCACATATTTTTAGTACCTTTGCACGCGAAAGCGTGCGAAGACGGGCAACGTCCTTGCACACCTATCTATGCTAAAACAAATTATAAAAAGAAATGGAACAAGTCTTTAGCTACATTATTAGCTTTGGAGCGTCGGTGATGATGCCGATACTCTTCACCATCATTGGCGTTTGCATTGGCATGAAATTTGGCAAGAGCCTGAAGAGCGGCCTCTACGTAGGCGTGGGCTTCGTAGGCCTGGGCATCGTCACAGCCCTGCTGACAAGCAACTTCGGCTCGCCGCTCGATGCCTTTTCGAAAATCTTCAACCTCGACCTTAGTGTTTTCGACATGGGGTGGCCCGCCGCTGCATCCGTAGCCTACAACACTGCAGTGGGCGCACTCATCATTCCCATCTGCCTGGGCATCAACTTCCTGATGCTCGTCACCAAGTGCACACGCACGGTGAACATCGACCTGTGGAACTACTGGCACTTCGCCTTCATTGGTGCCGTGGCCTACTTCGTCATGGGGCAGTCGCTGGCATGGGGATACTTTGCTGCCATCGTCTGCTATATCATAACGCTGGTCATGGCCGACATGACGGCTGAAAAGTTCCAAAAATACTATGGCAACGACATGGAGGGCATAAGCATTCCGCAGCCCTTCTGCCAGAGCTTCACACCTTTTGCCATTGCGCTTAACAAACTGATGGACAAGATACCTGGGTTCTCTAAGCTGGACATCGATGCCGAGGGACTGAAGAAGAAGTTCGGAGTGCTGGGCGAGCCTATAGTGCTCGGTGTCATTGTGGGCGCACTCATCGGCGCATTGGCACACGTCAATGACTTCGGCGACATGGAGGCCTTCCGTGCCCGCGTGGAGGCCAAGCTGCAGGCCTCAAATCCGCTGGCCACGGTGAGCATGACCGACGCCTGGGTGAAATACATCATCAAGGACATACTCTTCCTCGGCGTCACGATGGGAGCCGTCATGGAACTCATACCACGCATCACCAAGCTCTTCATAGACGGTCTGAAGCCCATTGCCGAGAAGACGCAGGAGGTGGTGGGACGCAAGTTCAAGGGCAAGAAGGTCTACATAGGCATGTCGCCGGCTCTGGTCATCGGACACCCCACCACGCTCGTAGTCTCGCTGTTGCTCATTCCAGTAGCTCTGCTGCTGGCCGTTGTGCTGCCAGGCAACCAGTTCTTGCCGTTGGCATCGCTGGCCGGGCTGTTCTACATCTTCGTGATGGTGCTGCCATTTACCAACGGCAACGTGGTTAAGACCTTCATCATTGGCCTTGTGACCGTGGGCATAGGACTGTACTTCGTGACCGACATGGCACCAGCATTCACCAAAGCAGCCAACTCTGTGTTTACCGCAACGGGCGATGCTGCCGCCAAGATACCGCAGAAGGCCGACGGCGCACAGTACTTCGCCGGTGCCCTCGACTTCGCCTCGTCGCTCTTCGGCTGGGTCATATACAAGTGCGTGAACAACCTGGAGTACATAGGCATGGGCCTGCTCTCCGGCATCACCGTCGTCATGGTCTACTTCAACCGCCGACGCATCGTCGCCGAGGAAAGAAGTACAAAGAAATAACTTTTTAGAAACAAGTTACTGTGATAATTTGGAACAATCTTTTCCTATCAATAAAGATTCATTTTTAAACACAAGAATATGAAAAAGACATTTCTTTTAGTTGCACTGATGGCAGCTGCGTCGGTTTCCGCAAATGCACAGGAAGCAGACCGATTCGTTGGTGCCCAACATGTGAAGTTCCAGACCGCCTGCCACCCGCAGGACGTGAAGGGCTACGACACAAAGATGCTGCGTGAGCGCTTCGTCATGGAGAAAGTGATGGCAGCAGACTCTATCCTACTGACTTACAGTCATTATGACCGTTTCATCTTCGGAGGTGCGATGCCCGTGAGCAAAACCCTGAAACTGGAGAACTTCTGGGAACTGGGTCTTGACGTAGACCCTGGCATCAAGGAGAAGTATTTCCTCTACAACCGAGAGATTGGCGTGGTGAACTGCGGTCTGGGCGACGGTGTGGTCATCGTCGACGGTAAGGAGTATGCCCTCTCGCCGAAGGAGGCCCTCTACATAGGCCGTGGCCACATAGCCAAGGACAAGGACGTGAACAAGGAGGTGCTCTTCCGCTCGAAAGACCCGAAGAAGCCTGCCAAGTTCTACCTGAACAGCGCCACCGCCCACCAGCACTACAAGACGCAGTGGGTGACCCTCGACGGACGCAAGGGTTCGCTGAAGGCTGCCGTCT
>CAMYZK010000069.1 GCA_947303825.1 uncultured Prevotella sp.
TGGGTTATAGGGTGCATGGGGTTCTCGAATGTGAAGGGACGCTTGAACTGTCCTGCCTTCACCTGGAAGAACTTCAGCCGCTGCCATTCGCCCCACAGGTCTACTAGGCGTATGGCCGAGGCCGTCTCGCTGGTGTTGCCGTTTATCTGCATCTGCACCTTATAGGCAAAGTCGTTGGCTGCACGGCCGTCGAGGGCTACGCGCACCAGGCGCAGATTGAAGGCATTGGTCTCTGCTTTCTTCTTGTCCTGAGCCTGATACTGCACCATGCCATATCCGCTGAGTTTCATGTTGTCATACCACTTTTTTTCCTGGGCACTTGCCGATACTGTTATAAGACAAAGTGCAATAATTGAAAATAGTTTCGTTCTCATTTCCTTAATCGTTGTGTTTTATGTGTGCAAAATTACGAAAAAAAACAGATTTCCTATCCATACTGAAAAATATTTAGTACCTTTGCCTATAAATACTTGATGTTACATGAAACGTTTTCTCCTTTTAGCCCTCCTCATGCCCTTTGTGGTACATGCCAGGCATAAGATACTGTTGCCAAACTTCCAGTCGCTAGAGGTAATGGTGAACCACGACTTTACCCGCCTGCCCATTATGACGCTCAATTCGGGAGATGTTCTTTACGTCAGCTTCGATGAGCTGTCCCACACATATCATCGGCTCATCTATCAGCTTGAGCCGTGCAATCCCGACTGGACCCCTGCCGAGGGGCTTTTCGAGAGCGACTGGCTGGATGGTTTCAACTCGCGGCCAATAGACGACTACCAGAATTCTGTCAATACCAATGTCCTTTACACCCACTACAAGCTACATATACCAAATGACGACACGAAGCTGAAGATGAGCGGCAACTACCGTCTGCACATCTTGGACGAGGATGATGGTGATGCAGAGGTGATAGTAGTGGAGTTCAGTGTGGTGGAGCCGCTGATGAATGTTGCCCTTGGCATTACCACCAATACCGACATAGACCTTAACCAGAGTCATCAGCAGGCTACGATGACTGTAGGCTTTGGCCCGCTTACGGTGACAAGTCCGGCGGATCAGGTTCAGACATTCGTTATGCAGAATGGTCGCGAAGACAACATGAAAGTAAATGTCAAGCCCAACTACACCACGGTGAAAGGACTCACGTGGGAACACAACAGAGCCATGATCTTTGATGCCGGCAATGAGTATCACAAGTTTGAGGTGCTCGACCCTTCGCACACCACCATGGGGCTGGCGCATGTCGAGTGGGACGAGGAAGCGCACCGCTATCATGCCTTCCCATACACGGTGGAACCACGCCGCAGCTATATATACGAAGTCGATGCCAACGGTGCCTTCTTGCTGCGCAATAGTGACAATTATGAGGCCGAATACACCTCAGAGTATGTGCTCGTTCACTATAAGGCAAAGATTCCGTTCCAGAATGACATCCAGCCTGTGATAGACGGCCGGTGGACTACAGGGCCGTTAGACAACTACATCTTGGACTGGGACGAGACCGACCAGACATACAATGCCGTGATACTACAGAAGCTGGGCTATTACAACTACCAGCTGCTCCTTAACAATGCCGACGGCACTGTCCTGCCTATGCCCGAAGAGGGTTCCTTCTACCAGACCGAGAACCTCTATACCGCTTTGGTCTATTACAAGGCTACTGGTGCGCGCTCGTGGAGGCTGGTTGGACACTGTGACACAAAGTTCAGGTCACAGTAGGTCGAACACTCCTCATCTGTTACTCTTACAGGCAAAATACTGCGATTGATGGAAATATGAAGACTATTTTCCCCCAAAAGTCTCCATATTTTCATAAAAAAAATTATTTTGCAGTAATAATATATACGAATTCCATTTTTTTTATTACTTTTGTAAGCTAAATTGGCTCAGTAGGCTTCTGGGCTTTCTTGCTTGAAAACAAATAAAACGATATAATGAATGCTAAATGGAACTATCAACAACCAACCCCCGAGCAGCAGCAACAGGTGAGAGAACTCGCAGAGAAACTCGGCACCACTCAGGTGATGGCGAGCCTGCTGATTAGGCGCGGCATCCGTACTGAGTCGGCGGCGAAACGATTTCTCAGACCTATGCTTGGTGAGCTTATCGACCCGTTCCTTATGAATGACATGGACGTGGCAGTAGACAGACTCAACGATGCCATGGGGCGTAAGGAGCGTATTATGGTCTATGGCGACTACGACGTGGACGGATGTACAGCCGTAGCCCTGGTATACAGGTTTTTGCTCCAGTTTTACTCAAACATAGAATACTATATCCCCGATAGGTATGAAGAGGGATATGGCATCAGTCAGAAGGGGCTTGACCATGCCCAGGCTGCAGGGGTGAAGCTTATCATTGTGCTCGACTGCGGCATCAAGGCCATTAACGAGATTGCCAAGGCCAAGGGCATGGGCATAGACTTCATAATATGCGACCACCATGTGCCCGACGATGAGCTGCCGTGTGCTGTGGCCATACTAAACCCCAAGCGTCAGGATTCCACTTATCCGTTCAAGGACCTTTGCGGATGCGGCGTTGGCTTTAAGTTCATGCAGGCCTTTGCCAAGAACAACGGCATACCCTTCTCGCAACTCATTCCCCTGCTAGACTTTTGTGCGGTGAGCATTGCTGCCGACATGGTACCCGTAATGGGCGAGAACCGCATACTGGCTTTCCACGGGTTGAAGCAACTCAACCTCTCGCCGTCGATAGGGCTGAAAGCCATAATAGAAATAAGCGGACTCTCCGGACGAGACATCACCATGAGCGACATCATGTTCAAGATAGGTCCTAGGATAAACGCTAGTGGACGTGTGCAGAATGGAACGGAGACGGTAGACCTGCTGGTTGAGCGAGACTTTGAACGGGCCCTGCGCGAAGCAGTGCAGATAAACGAATACAACGAGCAGCGCAAGGACATAGACAAGCAGATGAGTGAGGAGGCCAACCAGATTGTGGAGCGCATAGAGAGTCAGGAGCACCAGCCTGCAATAGTGCTATACAATGAGGGTTGGAAAAAAGGCGTAGTGGGAATTGTTGCCTCAAGGCTCACCGAGATTTACTACAGGCCAACAGTTGTGCTGTCGTGTCAGGACGGTATGGCAACAGGCTCGGTGCGCAGCGTGGCCGGATATGACATCTACGATGCTATAAAGAGCTGCCGCGACCTCTTGGAGAACTTCGGAGGTCATACCTATGCAGTGGGCTTGACACTGAAGACGGAGAACATACCTGAGTTCAGAAGGCGTCTGCAGGAGTATGTAAGCACCCATATCATGCCGCAGCAGACAGAGGCCATGCTCGACATAGAAGTGGAGCTCGATTTCAAGGACATAACAAAGAAACTGCACAATGAGCTGAAGAAGCTGGCACCGCACGGGCCAGAAAACCCCAAACCCATGTTCTGCACACGCCATGTCTACGACTACGGCACCTCGAAGGTGGTGGGCAGGCAGCAGGAGCATATCAAGCTCGAACTGGTTGACTCCCGCTCCTCAAATGTAATGAACGGAATAGCCTTCGGTCAGAGTGCAGCTGCAAGATATATAAAGTCGAAACGCTCGTTTGATATTGCATATACCATAGAGGAGAATATATACAAACGGAGTGAGGTGCAGCTACAGATAGAAGACATACAACCCAGCGACACGGTATAACCAGGCCATGAAAACGGAGCATACCAAATATCTGGAGATACTGCAGAAATACTGGGGGTATGACGGTTTTCGCAGCATACAGCAGGAGATCATCGAGAGCATAGGGGCGGGGCGTGACACCCTTGGGCTGATGCCCACCGGCGGCGGCAAGTCGCTTACGTTTCAAGTTCCGGCCCTTGCCGTGGATGGTGTGTGCATTGTTGTAACACCGCTCATTGCACTTATGACCGACCAAGTGGCCAACCTGCGCAAGCGGGGCATAAGGGCTGCTGCCGTACACTCTGGCCTTACCAGGGACGAGATAATCACCGCGCTGGAGAATGCTGTCTTCGGGGCAGTTAAGTTGTTGTATGTTTCACCCGAAAGGCTCTCTACCGACCTCTTTGTTGCCAAGCTGCGCCACATGAAAGTCAGCTTCATCTGCGTAGACGAGGCTCACTGCATAAGTCAGTGGGGCTATGACTTCCGACCCTCTTATCTTGCCATAGCCGAAGTAAGGAAACATGTGCCCGATGCTCCTGTGCTTGCACTCACTGCAACAGCTACCGAGGAAGTTATTGACGACATTCAGCGCCAGTTGCACTTTGCTGTGCCCAATGTGATAAAGATGAGCTTTGCACGCCATAATCTTGCTTACATTGTAAGCAATGTGCAGGACAAGCAGCAGCAAATGCTTCATTTGCTTGACACCGTGGAGGGAACGGCAATAATATACACGCGCAACAGGGCAAGGACAAAGGAGATTGCCGACATGCTTAATGAGCATGGACATAATGCCACTTTCTTCCATGCCGGCTTGGAACAGTCGGTGAAGAATCAGCGACAGAAAGACTGGCAGGCTGGCAAAATCCGCATTATGGTGGCCACAAACGCCTTTGGCATGGGCATAGACAAGTCTGATGTGAGGCTAGTGGTGCACGCTGACTGTCCGGATAGCCTGGAGGCCTATTTCCAAGAAGCAGGGCGTGCCGGTAGAGACGGAAAGATGTCGTATGCCGTGTTGCTCTTCAACGGAAGCGACCGTAGAAAACTACTCAAGCGCATTGACGACAACTATCCCAGTAAAGAGGAGATAAGACAAATTTATGACCACATAGCTTACTTCTATCAGATTGGGGTGGGGTCGGGGTTTAATGCCGTCTTTGAGTTCCCCATGGAACGCTTTTGCAAGAGCTTCCACCATTTCCCAACCAGGGTTGAGTCGGCTTTGAAGATACTGAATAGGGCTGGCTATATAGAATATAGGGACGAGGAAGATAATCAGGCCCGGGTAAGATTTATCGTAGAACGTGACGACCTGTATAAACTATACGACAACTCGCCCGAGGAAGACAGGGTTATTGTTGCTCTGCTGCGCAGCTACACAGGTCTGTTTAACGAGTTTTGCTACATAGACGAAAGCATGCTGGCAGAGAAAACGGGATGTTCGCTGACACAGCTCTATAACATACTTACAGGGTTGGACTCTAAGCATATAATAGACTTTGTTCCACAAAGAGTGACGCCAAGGATACGCTATATGCAGAGGAGGGAAGACTCACAGTATGTCAGTCTTCCACCCACTGTTTACGATGACCTTAAGCAGCGTTTCACTATAAGGATAAACAAGATGCTGGAATATGCCGACTCATGCGACAGGTGTCGTAGCAGGATGCTCTTGAGCTATTTCGGAGAATACAACTCCAAAGACTGTGGCATCTGCGACGTGTGTATGGGCTACGAAAATGTTGCAGATTGCAAGGATGCCCGGAGTCAGGTGCTATTGCTGATGTCCGACAAGAAACCGCATAGTCTGTATGACTTGCTGGATATAAAAGTAGCCTACGACGATTTGGACAGAGCCATTGCCGCGTTGATTGACGAAGGAGTGGTTGTAAACGACGATGGCATTCTCACACTGGCCTAGCGATTGTCGGCATATTTGTAGCCATTGCTATACTTGTCCTTGGGGAATACGAAGATATTGTCGCTTATACCTCCCGTCTTAAAGTTGCTGACTTTAATGTTTGCCCAGAACAGCGTTACCTTCACCTTGATTAGCTTGGGGGCCAGCGTCTTATTGTCGAGTAGCACCTTGGCATGCTTTACAGACCCCTTGGCACCACGCTTCTGCTTCATGTTGATTATTATAACGTTGCCTTTGTCCGGACGTTCCATGCTGTAGTCAAAGTCATCGAGTGTGAACTTGAATTTGCTTGCATATTTGTCGCGCTTGTCTGAGTCGGCATCGTATATCTCAATTATTTTTTTCTTGCGATAAACATTGTAGGCCGTCTTACCGTCGTTCCACGAGTCAATACGCTCATCGGTAAACTTGCTTTTCTTGCCCTTGTACCAGATGGTGCCCGCTGTCTTGTAGACGCCAACCAGGTTAACGTCATAGTGTAGCGAGCATCCCTGTGGCCCAAAGACTTGGTTGTAGGCTTTCTCGAATATGCGTCGGGCCTCGCCGTCATCTCCTTTACCGTAAGACGCTACTGTCATGCAGACAGCGACAAACACAAATAGTATTCTTTTAATCATCAGCAAACTCTTTTCATTCTTCACTTAAGAAACTCTTAATTCTTCGCTCGGCTCTACCGCTTCGTTTGCGAAGAACTCTTAACTCTTAACTAACTAAAAAGGCCTGGCACACCTGTAGGTAAGAGCCAAGCCTTCTAGTCTAAGCCATAGTGTAGTGCATCTTTATGCCTCGGCGGGAGCCTCCTCCTCTGCGGGAGCAGCGGCAGCCTCGGCCTCAGCAGCAGCGGCAGCAGCCTTCTTGTCGGCTACTTTCTTGGCAATAGCCTCGTTCACCTGCTTCTCTGCTTCAAGAGCCTTCTTGGCGGCATCTTCCTTGGCTTTCTTTACCTCTGCAGATACCTTGTCAAGTCCCTTCTGCTTGTCGGCTTTCCATGCATCAAACTTCTTCTGGGCAGTAGCCTCGTCAAATGCACCTTTCTTCACACCACCCTTGAGGTGCTTCATAAGGTACACACCCTCACGGCTGAGAATGTTGCGCACTGTGTCTGTAGGCTGAGCACCTACCTCTACCCAGTACAATGCACGGTCGAAATTCAAGTCTACCGTGGCGGGATTGGTGTTAGGATTGTAAGTACCAATCTTTTCAGTGAAACGACCATCACGTGGTGCACGAGCGTCAGCGATAACAATGCTGTAGAAAGCATAGCTCTTACGACCGCCGCGCTGCAATCTGATTTTTGTTGCCATGTTTTAATTAAGCTGTTTTTTGTTTAAAAATTGAATTTCATGCCATTATCTCGTAATAGCGGCTGCAAAGGTACAAAATAGTTGAGAGTTGGAAGATGGCCGTTGAGAGTTTTTGTCAGTTCTTAACTTTTTTTATAAAATCAAGAGTTGGCATGCATTTTCTCCTTCCGGAGCACTGGTATGCCTGCTTTTTCTCCTACCCGGGCACTGGTAGTGAGGGGTGCGAAGGCTTCCCGTCTGGACATCGGATGTCCTAAAGGGTAATAATAGGGGCTCTGTGACCTTGCGGGCATACGCAAAACACCGTGTCAGGGCATCACAGACCTAATTCAATACACCACTCATAGACTGGCTGAATTTTCATTCGATGGCCGTCTATTCTCCAATATTGGAGCCTTTTTGTAATTTTGCCGTATGAAACAGAGATATGCCGTTATCGTACTATTTGCACTGATTAGCGCTTCGAGTCTGACCAGCATTGGTAGCTGAGCCCACTTTAAAAAGTCCAGAAATGAGTATTCCGAGAAGAAATCTGTGCGCAGCCGCTCCCCGCCCCTTAAGGGGAGGGGTCGGGGGTGGGGTAGGTATCTCTCTGCCGCTGAATGAGTTAGTCACCCCACCCCTGCCCCTCCCCTAGGGAGGGGAGTGCCATGCGGCTCGTTAGTTGACGGTAGCGGACTTTTTAAAGTGGACTCGTAGCTATAATACAACAAGTAGGCTGGTTAATGAGGATATGGACAGAGCACTGGCCCTGGCCTTGGAGGAACAACAGGGCGGTGTCATCAGTCAGGACACCATCTGCACGTTCAACAGCCACCTTCAAATAGCTGAACTACGAAAGGCCATCTTCATATTCCTTGCTGTCCTTCTCGTAGCGGTGGGCATCGACTGGATTCATTCTTGTGCCGACTTGAAATCCCACAAGGAGGTGTTCGGTCATTATCAATAAATAAAAAATAACCGAATAAAAAAAGAGTGCTAAAAAAATGACAATTTGTTTGGTTGTTACGCGAAAAAGTTGTAATTTTGCACGCAGAAAAGAAATCAGATATCAAAATGACACATTCTAACTTCTATTTTTATGGCTATTATTATTACTTTGCATCAAACATGTGAAGCGCTTGGCCGTAGAAAGATATAAACAATAGAGCATTGTAGAATAGAAAATACAGCCCCGCTTCACTAGACAGTGAGAGCGGGGATTTTTTGAATTAAGAGGAAAAAGTTAATTAGCAATACAAAATATGATACAACCAGCAGAGAGATTATCGTTAGTGAGCGAGTATTATTTCAGCCGCAAGCTGAAGGAGGTGGCCCAGCTTAACGCTGAGGGCCGCGACATCATAAGCCTGGCCATAGGAAGCCCCGACATGCCACCGTCGGAGCAGACCATCGACAGGCTGTGCGAGGTTGCCCGTCAGCCCAATGCCCACGGCTATCAGCCCACTATGGGTACGCCCGAGCTGCGCCAGGCGATGGCAGGCTTCTACAAGCGCTTCTATGGTGTAGACCTCGACCCAGCAAGAGAGGTTCTGCCGCTGATAGGCTCGAAGGAAGGCATCCTGCACGTCACGCTGGCCTTTGTCAATCCTGGCGATGGGGTGCTGGTGCCCAATCCCGGCTATCCCACCTATACGTCGCTTAGCAAGATTCTTGGGGCGAAGATAGTGAACTACAACCTGCGTCCTGAGAATGACTGGCAGCCCGACTTCGACGAGCTGGAGCAGATGGACTTGTCGCATGTAAAGCTGATGTGGACGAACTATCCCAACATGCCCACAGGCGCTCCTGCCCGCATGGAGACATACGAGCGTTTGGTGCGTTTCGCTCGAGAGCACAACATCGTCGTGGTGAACGACAATCCCTACAGCTTCATCCTTAACGACAAGCCCCTGTCGCTGCTTCAGGTGCCAGGTGCCAAGGACTGCTGCATAGAGTTCAACTCTATGTCGAAGAGCCATAACATGCCTGGCTGGCGTGTGGGCCTCTGTGCCACCAATGCTGAGTTCATTACGTGGATTCTGAAAGTGCAGTCGAACATCGAGAGCGGCACCTTCCGTGGCATTCAGCTGGCTGCTGCCGAGGCTTACAACAACAGCGACGAGTGGCACCGCATGGCCAATATCGAGACATACGCCCGTCGCCGCCAGTATGCCGAGCAGATCATGGACGTGCTGGGGTGCACCTACGACAAGCATCAGGTGGGCATGTTCCTCTGGGGGAGTATCCCCGATACATATAATAATGTGGAAGACCTCACCGAGCGTGTCCTTCACGAGGCTCGTGTCTTCATCACTCCCGGCTTCATCTTCGGCAGCAACGGCGAGCGCTACATCAGAATATCCCTCTGTGCTAAGGAAGAGAAAATACAGGCAGCACTTCTGAGGATTCGCGAAGTTTTTGTCTAATGAGTATTTATATCCTTAGAAAAAAAATAAGAAGTAGAAACGAACAAAAATATTAGAACTCATGTTTCGGAAGTACAATGCGCAGCTAAGGCCGAAGGCCTGTCAGATTACAGGCAGGGGTGAAGCCCCTGCTAATCAAGCAGGTACCGCAAGCCCTGGAGGGGCGACAGATTTATCTGCCTACATGCTCTGCCGCCCTTTCAGGGCTAAGGTTACCACCGCATCTTTACAGGGGTTTCACCCCTGCCTGTGGCCTGAACGCCCCTTCGGGGCTTTGCGGCTTGGCATTTGCAACTTCCGAAACTTTAATTAGAATATTATGGAACTGGAATTAGAGAAACTGAACCTGCCGAGCGACAATGAGCGCCCTTTC
>CAMYZK010000070.1 GCA_947303825.1 uncultured Prevotella sp.
CTCAATGTCGCGTTCGCTTTTGCCAAAGGAATAGAGCAGTTTGTAACCCACCTCAGCAGCGTTCACGCCACCTGCGAACGAATCGGCTAATCGTTGCTCTATCTCCCTATAGCCAAGTTGCAGTTTCTTTGCCATAGTTTCATAGTTATTGAAGAAAGCGAACGGAATTTCTTCAATAACGCGACACCAGCCAAGCGCATAAGAAAAACGTGGACAATTTATACTTATCCAACGTCTCAGGCGCTTGGCCGGTGCCCACTACAACAGATAAGATAAACGCCCACGCCTATCGCGTGAGCATCCACTTATTATTCTGTTGTAGTCGTCTATTTCGCGGCCAAGCTTAAGAGACGTTTTGAATAAAAAGCGTACGCTTCATTTGTTTAACCCTCAATGTCATACCGCCACCCTGCGCTCAGGGAACCAAGCCGAGGCTTGCGTCGTTTCTTAAGACTCGCTTTGCTCATATAAGCCGCAGAGCCGAGCGACGACAATCGGACGATACTTGGTGCAAAAGTACGAATTAAATGCGAACTAACCAAAAATGCGAGCCTAATTCTGCTCCTTTCGTGTATATTTTTTTGACAGGCCGATTAAACCTTTGTCGTGCTACAGCGTCATAATATCAGTTGCAACACAAAAAATAAACAGAAAAATAAATCATTTAAACTAAAAAAACAATTATGAAGAAGACAATCTTGGCAATAGCTGCCGCAATTATGATGAGTGCAAACGTGATGGCTCAGGAGAACAATGGTAACAATGGTTTCCGCCCCAGAATGAACAAGGACGAGATGGCCAAGCAGCGCACAGAGAGGATGGTCAAGGAGTATGGCCTGGACGAGAAGCAGAGCAAGGAGCTTCAGACCCTGAATGCCCAGTATGCAGAAAAAATGGCTCCCATGATGGGTCGCGGAATGCGTGGCGGCAGGCCTGGCGGCCGTGGTGACATGAGAGACGGGAAGCGTCCGGAGCGTCGCGACTCTGCTATGCGTGGACAGCACCGTCCGCCTATGGATGGCAGCCAGATGATGAAGCGCGAGGATTTTGAGAAGATCCGCAAGGACTACGATGAGGGCGTGAAGAAGATAATGACCGACGAACAGTATAAGAAGTACAAGGCCAATGAGGAACAGCGCCGCAAGCAAGGACCCCGTGGCCGCCGCAACTCTTAACTCTTAACTCTTAACTCAGATAAGTACCGGGCGATGTCCTCTTGCAGCCTGATGAACATCGGCGACTGCTGATAACCCGTATTTTTTTTCAACATAGCCTTGATGTCATGCAGCGAGTTTTCGTAGCAGGACATCTCGTTTCGCTTCTGTGTGCGGTGAGCCTGTGCCTGGTATATCTCCACCTGCCGCTCCTGGCGCAGCAGGTTGCACACCTTGGCGAGCATGGGGGCTACGATGCTGTCGAACAGGTTGTGCCCCTGTATGTAGAGGTATGTGGTCTGCGGGGTGACACCAAGGCGGCGGATGTCGTCCTTCGTCTTGAGGTATTCGTCCTTGGCATCGGGATACTGGCGCTGCAGCTCCCTTATCTTCACTCCCACCTTGCGTTTCACGTTGAGAAGTGACGCTTCGGGGTGCTGCACGTTGAATCCGCCCGGCTCTATGATGTGGTTGAAGTCGCTGATGGAGAACTTGGGGTAGTTGCCGTTGCGGTACATCAGGATGTTCCACACGAAGAGTGGGAAGATGGCCTCGGAGTACTGCTGGAAGTACTCGCGGAAGTCGAAGATGCGGTGGTCGTTGAGGGTCACGGCCACACAGACATCGTGCAGTGACGGCGCGTAGCACTGGTAGTTCTCTATGGCATAGACGTAGGTGTGGAAGACGTATGGGCTGTAGAGCACCTTTGTTGACTGCTCGGTGGCTCCCTGCAGCATATAGTCGTAGTCGGCATCTACGCAGGCTATCATGTCGGGGCCAACCCTCTCCTCGTTCTTCTTTCCGCTTTCCTCTTTGGAAATGAAGTTCATAAGCACCGACTTCTTACCGCGTGTCAGGTTAACCTTGGAGGGGAGCATGACCTCGAAGAACACCTTGTCGTCTTCGAAGCGCGACAGTACGGTGCGCCAGAAGTAAACGTCGTCGTAGCTCTCTACGTAGGCCACGATGCGCCGTTTGGACTTCTTGCCAGCAAGTGCGTTGGCCGCTTCTATGTACTTGCTGTTGATGTTGTCTTTCAGTCTGCTTGCCATTGGTCGTTTCTTTTTAGGAGTTAACTCAACTCGTGATGTCGCTCACCTCTGTCACCTGGTCTACCCAGCCGTTCATCACCACGGCGGGAGAGTGGGTAGTGAGTATTATCTGTACGTGGGGGTTGAGCTCCAGTATGAGGTCGATGAGTCGTTTCTGCCATTCTATATGCAGGCTCACCTCCGGCTCGTCCATGAAGAGCACATAGTTCTGATCGTCCTCTACAAGCACGGTGAGGAGTATCACGAGCATCTGCTTCTCACCGCTAGAGAGCATGTAGGGTGTGAGCATCTCGCCTATCTGGGTGAAGCGTATCTCGTTTTCGGTGCGCACAATGTGCTTGCCTGTCTCCTGGAAGAGCTCGTCTACGATGTCCTGGAACCGTGTCTTCTTCTGGCTCAGCTTCTGTGCTGCGTCGGCATTGCCCTGCTGCAGTTCGGCAATGATGCGGTTGCCTATGTTCACCTGATAGTCCAGGTACTTGCGCTGCAACTGGTAGAGCTGGAAGTCGAGTAGCGAGCCACCGCCGCCCTTTATCACCGGCATCACCTGTCGCAGCACTCCCTCCTCGTTGGCAAAGACCTGCATCAGGCTGGAGTCGAGCGAGCGTATCATGTCGTAGCGTATCCACTTGGCATCCTCGGGCACCACGTCGAGCCTCACACCCTTCAGCATGTGACTGGGAAACTCGCCACCTTGTGCAAGCCCCTTCACCACCTTGTTGATGATGGTTGACTTGCCCTGGCCGTTGATGCCGCTCAGGATGTTCACACGGGGGTCGAGCTCCCAGACGATGTGCTTCTTACCGCTCCACAGGGAGTCAATCTCTATTCTCTTGATGTAATCGGCATATTTCATTGTTGAGCTTTTTGAGTTTGTATGCTTTTGAGTTTGTAAGTTTGTAAGTTCTTGAGTATATAAGTCTGTAAGTTTTGATTCTACTTTAAAAAGTACGCTACCGTCAACTAACGAGCCGCATGGCACTCTCCCTTGTAGGGGAGGGGCAGGGGTGGGGTGACTAACTCATTCAGCGGCAGAGAGATACCCACCCCACCCCCGACCCCGCCCCTTAAGGGGCGGGGAGCGGCTGCGCACAAATTTCTTCTCGGAATACTCATTTCAGAACTTTTTAAAGTGGGCTCGGTTTTTGAGTTTTTTAAGTGAAGAGTTTAGAGTTTATAGTTGTTTTCCAGAAAGAATAAATTCTTGGACGAGCCAAGCGCGTAGCGAGTCCCACAAATTATAACTCTTAACTCTTAATTCTTAACTCTTAATTCTAACCTTCCCTCTCCTTCCTTCTCTGGTGACAATGACAAACGTACCTTTAGGCAGCATCTTGCATGCTTCGTTGTAAGGTGTCTGTCTGTAGAGCAGCACTCCGTCGAGGGTGTACACATCAACAGGCGTGTCGGCACTCAAGGCCGATGGGATGCCTGTGGCCACGCTGCTGACCACCAGCTTTCCTTCGCTGAGCAGTCTGGAGTCGTCGAAGGTGTAGTTGACACCTGCGTTTTCGGCCATCACATCAATGATGTATGTGCCAGAGTGGGTTCCTGTAACGTTGAACAGCGTCAGCTCGTCGCCCACTTTTAGCACCAGTCCGTCAGGAATCTCTATGACGATGGTCTCACCGTTGTGTTTCAGGTTGCCGGCAACGGTGATGCGCGAGTTGGCAGAGGCCGACAGGCGGCAGAGTAGGGTAGACCCTTCCTGGAGGGTGAGGTTGCCGTTGAGCCGCAGGTTGCCGGGTGCAGACTTCAGTCCTCCGGTGATGGTGCCGCCCTTGCTTACGGTGACAGTGCTCAGCAGGGCATTGCCGCAGAGGGTGCCTCCGCTACCAACGGTCACGGCTCCTGTGGTCAGCACGGTGCTGCCTGTGTTGCTCATCTCCAGTATACCGCCGCTGACGGTCATGGGCGCAGTGTGTCCGGCGGTCTTCAGTGTGAGGCACCCATCGCCTACCTTCGTCAGGCGTGTACCCTTGACAAGTCCGCTGAACTGGGTATCCTCGCCCAGCGAGCCCACCTGGTAGGTGGTCTGCCCCTCGAGCACGCCGTCGGTGGCGGTGCCTGTCAGCGATCCTATCTTCAGTGTGGCAGCGACCTGCGAGCCGGCACCGCTGTTGTAGTGGGCGATGCTGGTAGCGGCATCGACCTTCAGTCGGCACTTGCTCATGTCGGTGACGTTAGACATCAGGCGGAACTGGCTGCCCTTGGCTGTCAGCACACCCTCGAAGCTGGCAAAGCTAAGGCCTACGTCGCAACGTACATACTTGGTCTCGACGGTGAGGTTGCCCTTGCCCTTGACGCTGCCGTTGAGCTTGCCGCGCGAGGATCCTAGAATCCTGTTGGTGGTACCCTCCTCAACGGTGACAACGTGGTTGAAGGTGGGCACGGTCGAGGTGTTGTTCACATCTATCTGGTGCACTTCACCGCCTGCCAGTACCATAGGCGAGCCGCTCTTGCCGAAGGTGCTGTTCCAGGCACCTTGGGCCACGATGCCCTTCTTCACTATCAGGCCTGCAAAGCTGTTGGTGCCGCCGTATGTGAAGTTCAGCTGTCCCGAACCATCTTTTACCAGATAGCCGCTGCCGCTCACCATGCCTTTCAGCGAGAGGGCACTGTTGCTCTGTGTGATGCGTATGGTGGCAGTGTCGGTGAGGGTGATCTGGCGGTCGGTGCCCATGTTGTCTTTCGAGAGCACCAGCGTGCCGCCGTTCAGTTGCAGGTTGCCCTTCGCGGCGGGCGAACTGCCCAGCGCACTTGCCTGTCCGCCGTCGTAGAAGTTGGGCACGGTGAGGGTGCCGCCGTTGACGATGGTCTTGCCGGTGTAGTCGCTGTATTTCATGTTCAGTGTCACGCTGGCATCCTTGTTCACCGTCAGGCCGCCCTCGCCGCTTATGCCTCCGTCGCCGCCAAGGGTGTAGGTGCCACTGTCGAAGGTCACTCCGCTGGTGACCATCATCTCAGGAACGGAGATGGTCTTCTTCTCACCCTGTGCGTTGAACACGACGGCATCGCCGGGGACGAAGGCGGTTGAGCTCCCAGTGGCAATACCGCCGAGCACAAAGTTCTGGGCCTTGTAGTTCCAGATGTTGCTCTCGGCACCTGTCCAGACGATGTTGTCTTGAGGGGCACGGGTGGCGTTGATCTTCAGCACAAGACGTTTACCGTCTACAACCTCCAAGTCGTAGTTGATGCCCTCCAGTCCACGTGTTTTCAGCTTACTGACATCGCAAGTCAACGTGCCCGTGCACTCGGCAATGACATAGTCAGCGGCTTTGTCAGGATTCTGCAGATTTACGGTGACAGTATTGGTTCCCTTGAAGGTAAGGTCGCCCTCGACTTTGAGGCTGCTGCATATAGGCCATGAGCCATCCGAATTGCCTATGAAACCAGCCGTCACCTCTACGTATACATTCCCGGGCAGCGTGACACTCTTCTTCGAGGTGATAACTCCTTCGAGCGGCTCATCGTAGTTACTGGGCATCAGCCGGCAGCCTTCGTAGTTCAGCGCGCCTTCGAAGACAAGCGTGTCCTTCAGGGTGACAGTCCCGCTCAGCGTGCCGCGTGCCCGCAGTTCCACAGGCCCGTCAATTTCGCCGTTGACCAGAAGCGTTCCCTCGCTGATGATAGTCCGTCCGGTATGCCTCAGATAGCCAGCCACCTTCACTGTGCCTTGCATCGACTTGATGAGCTGGCCGGTACCCGTGGTGACAATGGCGTTGGTATCCCACAAGTGGTTGCTCTGCAGCTCGTAGTCGTGGCCGCGCGGGTTCATCAGGTAGATGACGGGGGCGTTGAGGGGCTTTTCTATATTGATTCTTTTGCTGTTGTCGCCGCAGAGGTCGAACATCAGGCTCTTGCCGTCGGCGTAGGGGACTTGCTGGGTCATGTCGAAAGTGGCGAAACCAGTTGCCACACTCGCGCCGCCCTTCCAGCGCAGGTCGGCCTCGAATACCGGGGGCAGTGGCGGCATGGGCATGTCGCCGCCCAGGTAGAAGCCGGTGTTGGGGTGCTGGTAGTATCCGCGTGTGGTGCAGTCGCCCCGGTAGTGTGGGTCTTGCTGCAGGCAGTAGATGCTGTAGCTGGTGGGCATGGCGGTGGTGTAGCCCACCAGTCCGGTCGAGCCGTTGTCGCTCTGCTTGGCCAGCAGCACCTCCTCGCGCCAGTCGCCAATGATGTCGCCCATGAAGGCGGGGCGTGTGCCGTTGGCGGCATGTGTGGCCCAGCTGCTCTCCTGCGAGAACTCTGCCAGGCGGTCGCCCAGCACCTTGCTCGCCATGAGGTTGGTGCCCCATCCGCTGCCGCCGGGCGAGTTGAGCCACTCACGCTGCAGGTCGCCGTCCCACCAGCAGCCCTCGAACATCGAGCCGCTGCGGGTCTGCCCCGTCTTCTCGCCCTTGCAGGTGTATACGTAGTCGTCGGCATAGCTGAACAGCTCGTAGCCCTTATAGCGCGCGTCCATGTCGAGGCATGTGCCGCGCCCTACGTCGAAGACCGAGGGCAGGTACCACTCCTTGATGCGCTCGGCGGTGCGGGCATCGTAGAGCAGCTGGCCGAGCAGGTCGCTCTGCTGTATGGCGAAGACCTCCAGTCCGGGACGGTCGGGGTCGATGTCGCTAAGTATGTAGCGGTCGCCGTGGCCTATGCCAGGACTGGCAAACCAGCCTGTCTTCGGGTTGACGGAGTAGCCGCCCTGTATCATCTCGTCGGTGCCGTCGCCATCGACGTCGGCCACGCGCAGCTGGTGGAACTCTGCCGGCCAGGGACGCTTGTCGTTGCGGCTCCACGTCTTGTCGTGGTGCCAGTTGGTGGGTGTGCCTGAAGTCCAGTCGTACTCCCAGGTGAAGACGTAGTTGTGGTGGGTCTTGTTGGTCTCACGGTCCAGGCACTCCATGACGAGCGAGGGATGGATGCCATCTAGGTAGCAGATGCAGAAGTGACCGTCCATGGCTGCATAGCCGTCGCTCATGTAGCTGGCACGGTTGGTACGGGTGTAACGGTCGGAGCCGTCGGTCACCTCGCTGTATTTCAGTTCGCTACAGGCAATCTCCTCGCCTGTCAGTCCGTCGATGACGCTGACGTAGAACGGACGGTTGCGGGCGGTCTGCGAGCGGTAGTCCACTATGCCGTCGCCGTCAACGTCGGGCACTGTGCTCCCCATGGCATACTTGCCCCATGTCTCGTTCTGCTTGTCCCAGAAGCGTGTGCCGTCGCTGCTCTTTATCATCACCTCGCAGCGACCGTCGCAGTTGATGTCCCATGCCACCACCATGTCGTTCTGCCCGCCGCAGATGTTCACGTTGGGGCCCATGTCTACCGTCCACAGCAGCTCGCCGCTGAACCGGTAGGCCTGTATCTTGTGGCTCGTGGTGGCGGTGTTCTCCTCGTTGTCGCTCTCGTCGCCCGAGGCGGCAGCGGCAAAGAGACGGTCTACCACCACGGCATCGTACTCGCCGTCGCCGTCGGTGTCCATAGGCCAAACGAACTTAGTGCGGTAGTCATCGCGCTTGAGCACTGTGTTGTCGTAGTTGATGTTCAGCCATACGTTGGGATAGGCCTGCGTCTTGTAAAGGAACGGCTTGCTCATGGGACTCTCTACGCCGTCGGGAGTAATGGCAGTTACGGCATACTCGGTGTTGCTCGAGAGCGACGATGGGCTGTAGTTGGTGACCTTCAGCGGTGTGGAGTTCATCTTTGTATATTCTGTAGCACCAGCGGTACGCTTATACACGTTGTAGGTTGTGCCCTCAGGTTCCTGGGCCAGCTTGCGCCAGGAGATCAGGCTCCCCTGTCCACCCGAAGCCGTAACGTTGGTGCGGATGGTGCTGCCTGAGCGGTTCACGGCCACTACGCCCCTGTCTAGCTTCTGCAACAGACGTTGTGCAGGGAGGCAGCTTGCCGATAGTAAAAGAATGCAAAGTGAGACTAGTCTTTTCATTTCGTTTGTTTGTTTGTTTTGTATTCGTAGAAGTGTTTGTTTTGTATTCGTAGAAGTGTTTGTTTTCTGCTGTTTTCTTAAAACTCTGCAAAGTTACGAATATAATTATTTATGTGCAAACAAATCCGCAGGTTTTTATTGTCAAGTTTTGTGTGGCTCAAATATTAAAATTCGTAAAATTGTCAGTTAATTGTTTTTTTATTTGTAATTTTGCACGGTTTTTCTGGAGTAACGCTAGCTGAGAGATATTCTCCTTGAAGCGTAACTCATTGAAGGAGAGATGCTCGAGTGGCTGAAGAGGCACGCCTGGAAAGCGTGTAAACGTCAAAAGCGTTTCCCGGGTTCGAATCCCGGTCTCTCCGCTCCCAAGTTATTGTAAATCAATAACGTACAATCCCATTTTTTATTATTGCTGGACATTAAAAAAAACGTCTGCAGTGCACATTTTGGCACATTTTTGCACAAAAATGCACATTTCGGCACAAAAAACCTTGCAAAAACCTTGCAAATTTTTGCCCTCGAAAGTGAACGCCAAAGTGCTGTCAATCAACAGACTAAACTTTAATGTTATGCCCGTCTTCCTTGTAATTAGGATCACCATAAATGGCGAATTTGCCTTCAGATTTCTTATTCCTCTCTCGCTCAATCGCTGCTCTCTTTTTCTTAAATTCACTCTCATTATTGGCAAATAATTCCTCGCCATTGGGAGTGATTTGGTACCAAAGGCCTTCTCTTTTGGCAAACCACACTTTTTCTTCATCTCCATGTTTGTAAGTACTCTTAAAATCTTCGTAACTATATGGAGTAATCTCCTGGTACTCATAATTCCAAAAGTACCATACACCTTCAAACGGATATGCAAGAAATCTGTTGTCATTATCCTTGGATTCGTTTCCTTCATTTATGGCTATAACCCCAGAACCCAGAGTGATATAGTCATATTGGTTAGGAACAACGATTGTCCCATTGTCATCAATGATACCATATTTGTTCTGATAACGGAATTGCGTAATATGGTCATGAAAAACACTATGTTCATATTTGGGAAGTTTCACTTCCTCACCATTAGCTTTTATGAGTGTTTCTTCACTATCTTCATCTCCATCATAACCCATAAAATACTCATCATAATTATGAATATGAGAGTGTATCTTTGAGAATGGAGTTCCATCAAGATTATATAGCTGGCATCCTTCTTTTGAGAACACCAACAACTTATTACCTTCAAATCTTACCCTCTTTCCATTTATTTTCAGAATGGGGTTGTTGTTAACATCTACCACAAATCGCTCATCTCCAATTTCGACATCACAGGCTTTATGTTGTGAGAGGTAATATAGCGTGTCATATTGAGGTTCGATGGTAATAACACCTTTACTATTTACAAGTCCCCACTTATTATTGAATTGAATACCGGCATAATTACCATGAAACCAATGAACACGGGTATATTCAATAGGCAGTAATATAGTATTGTCTTTATCAACTATAC
>CAMYZK010000071.1 GCA_947303825.1 uncultured Prevotella sp.
GCTCCAGTGCGAGGGTGCGGCTCCCTATCTCGCTCTTGTCCCAGGCCAGAGAGCAGAAGTCGCTGATGGCTCCCAGCACCGTTGAGGCCAGTATGGAGCTGGTGCCCAGTCCGCTTCCTGCGGGAATGGCAGAGAGCAGTGTCACCTCTATGCCGGCTCCGAAGCTCTCCAGCTGGCTGCGCAGCGAGGGGAAGGGCTCTGCAGAGAATTGCGGCGCGAAGCCTGCCAAGGCCAGTGCTGCCTTGGGAATGGAGAAGGGCGACCCCACCTCTGTGGCTCCCAGATCGATGCTGCGAAGTGTTATCTTGTACTCGTGCGAAGGTTTGACGTATGCCTGTAGCGGCTGTTGTCCGTTGAGTTCTATTGCAAAGTTGACAACACTGCCTCCCTCCAACAGACAATAAGGCGGCGTGTCGGTCCATCCACCCGCAATGTCGATACGCACAGGGCAGCGTGCCCACACTATCTGGTCGTGGCATACCGACAGTCGCGGATTCTGCTTCTGCGCCAACTGCTGCCCAATGATGGTCTTCCGGAGCAGAGAAAATGCCTTATCGCTGTCTTCACGGAACATGGCATCGTGAATGCGTGTCATCACGGGGGCATCGTCGGGTAGTGGCGGTGGCATGGGAATCGAGGCAGCGGCAAACTCGCTTGCGGCATCATCGAGGTCTAGCTGGTAGAAGACGCTGTGCTCCCAGTTACGTGCCAGCAAAGGCCAGTTCATTACTCTGAATTGCCGACGCTGGTCGAAGAGACGATGCAGATTGGCCCGGCTGGATATCTCCTCGGCACTAATACATGAGTTTTTGAGTTCTTGAGTTTGTGAGTTTTTGAGTTCTTTGCTGAACAAAGCGGATTCTATCTCGTTATACTTCAGCACGGGGAACTGCTGCCGCTGCTGCTCGGCACCATCGAAGCGGTCGTTGATGTCATAGCAGCGCACAGCATAGTCGTCGTCTCTTATGGGCACAATATCCAGACACTGTCCCGGAGCGAGGCTCACCTTCCAGTCGTTGGCCGGCACACCAGTGACAATATTATCGGTTGTTAGCGTCCACTGTGGGCCTATGCAGCTGTTCTCCACCCAGATGTTCTTGTTCTGTGAGTTGAACTTGATGTGCAAGTCGGCATTCTGCACGAAGATGGAGGGATGTGGCTTGCGGTCATTATGCATAATGAGACGCTGGTCGGAGACTCGGTTCTGCAGCTCCACCATAGACGAAATCATCTCATGCGACGTACCAAAATGATAGAACTCACCACCCGTAAGGGGCACCACGGCCACTGTCAGTGCGTTGAGCTCTGGGTCGTCTACTTCTGGGTTGGTGCCCAAAGCCCTGCCGAAATCGGAGTAGAGATCGTAGATGTTGGGAACACTGTGTGAAGAGCAAAGAGATGTCTGTCCCGTGCCCGACCGATGCTCGTCAGATGAAGAAGGAGTGTCAGAACACTTACCGAGGGGCATATCCTGACTGTCTGGAGAGAAGTTGCATCTCTTCATCAGCAGGCTGATGGCACGGTCGCTGAACAGCCACACCCCTATATCCACCAGGTAGAAGTGGTCACGCTTCAGGTCTGCCAGCTGCTGCATCGACGGTTTCTGCATCATCTTCTTCAGCACCTGAGGTGTCTGGCGGTCAGATACGAAGATGCCATGGTCGCGTGCTATGGTATCGTTGAGCCACAGTCCGTAGCACACCACGTCGGCATGCGGTACCGGTGGTAGCTTCTGCCCCGTTCTGATAAGCACGTCACCGCTCACCACCATGGTGTTCAGCCCCTCTGGAGCCATATCCATGATACACTCATATAAAGGCAGCTGCAACGACAGCAAGTCCTGGCTCAACCGCTGTCCTCTCTCCCAGCGGAAGACGGGAATGGGTGTGAGTATCTTTCCCGATGGTGCATACGACGGCAGCCTGCGACTTTGACCTCCTGCATGCAGCAGTATGCGCTTCTCGCTGGAGAGCCAGGAGGAGAATTCTTCACTCTTCACTCTTCGCTCGGCTTCGCCGCTTTGCTCCGCAAAGAACTCTTCACTCAAGAAGGCTTGCCAGAGCAGCCAGGCGGTGCCTCCTCCACTGCCAACACGTTTGCCCTCTGGGTCACAAGTACAGAAGAACTCATCGGCGGATAGACCGGTAATGTCGTGGAACACGGTATCTGAATTCCGCCCTGGCCTGACAAGGTTTGGCGGCAGTGATAGTAGTTTTTTCATGTCTGACGATTCTTTTAATGTGCAAATTTAATAATTTCTCTGCTAAAAAGTATTTTTTTAAAGAAAAAGTTGTAATTTTGTCGCGATAATCCAAGAAAAGACGACAGTTATGAAGCTTAATATCAATTTTCGCCCATCAGAAATACTTTCCAAGAACGGTGTCAGTTTCCTCATTCCGTTTATACTCATCACGAGTTGCTTCGCCCTGTGGGGGTTTGCCAACAACCTTAACGGCCCTATAGTAAAGGCATTCCAGAAGATATTCTGCATGAGCGTAACAGAGAGTGCGCTGGTTCAGGTGGCTTTCTATCTGGGATATTTCGCCATGGCCTTTCCTGCAGCACTTTACATTCAACGCCATTCATACAAAGGCGGAGTCGTTGTGGGAATGACACTTTTCACCCTAGGCACCCTGCTCTTCCTTCCTGCTAAGATGACGGGCATGTACCTGCCATTCCTGCTGGCCTACTTCATCTTGACATGTGGCCTGTCGTTTCTTGAGACATCGTGCAACCCCTATATATACACCATGGGTAGCGAGGAGACGGCTACACAGCGACTTAATCTGGCACAGGCCTTCAACCCCCTTGGAGCACTTCTGGGAATGTACATCGCCATGCACTTCGTACAGGAGCGCATGAACCCCATGAGTGTCGACGAGCGCCAGCTGCTGGGCAAGGAGCAGTTCGACGCGTTGAAAGACTATGACCTGAGCATGCTCATAGGCCCCTATCTGGGACTGGGCATAGTCTGTCTGATAGTGCTGGTGCTGATAGTGATGAAGAAGATGCCCAAAGAGGGCGACAAACCCAGCAACAAAGGGCTACGCGTTGCCATGAGCCAGCTGTTCAAGGTGAAGAACTACCGTGAAGGCGTCATTGCAGAGTTCTGCTATGTAGGTGCTCAGGTAACCTGCTGGACATTCATCATACAGCATGGCACTAATATCTTCATGCAGGAAGGAATGTCGGAAAAGGCAGCAGAGATAACATCGCAGAAATACAACATCGTGGCAATGGTGTTTTTCTGCATCGGGCGCTTTGTCTGCACCTGGCTTATGAAATATGTCTCTGCCAGCCGCCTGCTCTCTGTCCTGGCCATCCTGGCCGGAGTGCTGGTAGGAGGCACTGTCCTCTTCCCCGACCGTAGCGGCATCTACTGTCTGGTAGGTGTGTCGGCATGCATGTCAATGATGTTTCCCACTATTTATGGACTTGCCCTGCATGGCGTTGGCGACAACATGAAGTTTGCCGGTGCAGGCCTTATTATGGCCATACTGGGAGGGTCGGTGTTCCCGCCACTACAGGCTCTTATTATTGACTCTAAGGTGTCGCTCTTCGGATTATCGTCAACAAACATTTCGTTTATCGTACCCCTACTGTGTTTCGTCGTTGTTGCACTCTATGGACACAAGGCATACGTGCGGCAGAACATACTGGAGGCGTAAGGAGTTAAGAGTTAAAAGTTAAGAGTTAAGAATTAAGAGTTAAGAAGTATCGCCTGCGGCGAGTAAGAATTAAGAGTTAAGCCCCGACGGGGCGACATATCACAGGCAGGGGTGACGCTCGGCTTTGCCGCTTGCTACCGAAGGGACGCAAGAACCCCTGATGAGCCCCGAAGGGGTAACAGACCACAGGCAGGGGTGAAAACCCCATGAAGGAATTAAGAATTAAGAGTGAAATGAAATATCTATCTTGCATTGCAAAGTTGCTGACAGGCTGTTTCTGCCTGCTGGCAGCAACCGTAGTGGCAGCGGCCCAGTCGTGGACTTTTGGCGAAAAAGGAAATCTGACAGTTAGGAAAGTAACCCACAATGCAGTAAGGATTTGCTATCAGGAGGGAGACAGCGAGGATGTGCTGCCCGACTGGCTCTACGTGAAGCACGACGAGACTACGAAGTGCAACGTGAAGGTAGTTGTTGACAAGAAAAAGCAGACGGTGGTGCTGAAAGACCGCCGTGGTAAGACTGTCTTCAAGGCCACAAGCCATAATCTGACCAACGGTGCCACACTGACTTTCGACTCGCCAAAGGATGAATATCTCTTCGGACTGGGACAGTTTCAGGATGGCTATACCAACGTGAGGGGACTCTCGCGCAGGCTTACTCAGGTGAATACCCAAATCAGTATCCCCATGCTGCTCTCTAGCAAAGGCTACGGTGTGCTGTGGAACAACTATGGCCTGACAGAGTTCAACCCCTGCGAGCACAGCATTGCTATGAAGAAGCTTGCAGCAACCGGCAGCCAGGAGGTGGTGAATGTCACCACTACAGAGGGCAGCCGGCAGGAGGTGAGAGGGCAGAACATGTTTGAGGCTACTATCAACGTGGCCACCACAGGCGACTATAGCCTGCTGCTCGACGTGGGACAGAAGATGGCACGCCGCCACAACCTTGAAATAGACGGAAAGACGGTCATTGAGATGCAAAACCTCTGGCTACCGCCCACGGCATCGGCCATCGTACACCTGGAAGCCGGACAGCACAGGGTGACTGCCAAGCTTGCCGACGGCGACAAGCCCGTACTCTATTATGATAATGTGAAAGACCACACCGTTTTCAGGTCGCCCGTGGGAAAGAAGGTAGACTATACGGTGTTCATAGGCACCCCCGACGAGATTATGGCCTCCTACAGAGAGCTGACAGGCCAGTGCCCTAAGATGCCGCAGTGGGCGCTGGGATATATACACTGCCGCGAGCGGTTCCACTCTTCCGAGGAGATACTGCAGACCGTCAACAGATTTCGCAAAGAACAGTTGCCCATTGACATGATCGTGCAGGACTGGCAGTACTGGGGCAAATACGGATGGAACTCCATGAAGTTTGACGAGGAGTTCTACCCCGACCCCAAGGCCCTCACCGACAGCTTGCACAGCATGGGGGTAAAGCTGATGGTCTCTGTCTGGTCGAAGATTGACAAGAACTCAGAGGTAGGCCGTCTGATGGGGGCCGACGGATATTACATTCCAGGCACAGACTGGATAGACTTCTTCAACCCCGACGCTGCCGCCGCCTACTGGACAAACTTTTCCAAGCGCCTGGTGCCGCTGGGCATTGACGCCTGGTGGCAAGATGCCACTGAGCCAGAGAACGACGACCTGGCAGGCCGAAGGGTGAACAATGGCAAATGGGATGGCGAGCAAGTGCGCAACGTCTATCCGCTGCTGGTATGCAAGACGGTTTACGAGGGACTGCTGCGCGATGCACCCGACCGTGAGCCGATGATTCTCACCCGCAGCGGCTTTGCCGGCATTCAGCGCTATGGCGTGGCACTGTGGTCGGGCGACGTGGGCAACGACTGGGAGACCTTCCGCCGCCAGATAGCCGCAGGCCTGGGCCTGCAGGCAGCAGGCATACCCTGGTGGACATACGATGCCGGAGGATTCTTCAGACCGCACAACCAGTATACCGACCAAGCATACATAGAGCGCATGCTACGCTGGATAGAGACCAGCGTCTACCTGCCCTTGATGCGTGTACACGGATACATGAGCAACACCGAGCCTTGGAACTACGGGCCGGAGGCACAGGCCATCATTGCCGAGTGCCTGCAAGAGCGCGAAAAGCTCAAGCCATACATAGACCAGTGTGCCAAGGACGTGGCAGAGAAAGGCTATACACTGATGCGCCCGCTGGTGTTCGACTTCTCCAACGACCAAGAAGCCCTGCGCCAGAAATATGAGTATATGTTTGGACCCGCACTACTCATCAGCCCCGTCACTGAGCCGGGAGTGTCGCAGTGGAAGACTTATCTGCCCAAGTCAGAAGCCGGATGGCGCGACTACCGCACAGGCCAGCACTACGATGGTGGCCAGACTGTTACCACTGCAGTAGACAAGGCCCATATACCCGTCTTCATACGCGAGGGAGTGAAAGCTGAAAACTGACCTACAATAGTGGGCCACGCTTCCATGAGTTGCAAAGCGGGGGACGAGTATCACCATACACGCACTATATATAGACAGTAGTACTACTCGTGCTACTCGTGCTACTGGGCACTGATTTTCAGCAAGTTACCAGTAGTACCATTGTCTTAGTCGTGCTACCGGTGGTGCCTGGCACTATTCCACATCTCGAGTGCACCTCTGGGGTGATCGGCGGTACCGATACTTGCCGAGAGAATGCCTTCCTGCCAGAAAAAGGGCTGCACTTTTCTGAAAAAAGGCTGCACTTTTCTGAAAAAAGGCTGCACTCTCCAGAAAAAGGGCTGCACTTTTCTGAAGAAAGACTGACCTTATTTGAAAAAGGCGTGCCCTTTTGCGTTGTTGACCTGGTTCAGCAACAACTTTCCCTTCTCCTATGGTCCAGAGAAGCCTTTCCTGTTGGCAAAAGGCCTGCATCTGTAGCAGCTCCAGCAGTAGTACCAGTAGTAGTATGTTACACCATATATAAATGCCTGATAATCAGAGTTTAGTAGCACCTGTAGTACCAGTATGGCCTGTAGCATTTACGTTGTTCACACTGTGTCATATACAACGCCCTGGTGCGGTCGGCATTACTAGGCGGTGCCTTCGTCTTCGTCCGTCACGACTTGGCCATCCGTGCAAGCACGATGGCTCTCGCTGCTCCGTCTGATGCCCCCAACAACTATAGCCGACGTTTTAAGAGTTGATTCAAAAGATGTAAAAAGTGAATCCTTCACAATAAACAGCTGTCTAGCAACAAGTTGGATGCAGAGTGAAGGATTTGTTTCGTTCGAGTGGATTTCTTGCGTACAGTCAAGGTAGAACAAGTGCAAAATAAGCACTGAAATATTTGGCGGTTTGGAGAATTCTTTATATCTTTGCAACTGATAATATTTAATCATTATTCAAAAGAAAAGGGTGGAAACTAACAATATATTATCAGTTCTAGATAACTATACGTTAGAATCAGAAGATGATATAGCGCTTAAGTTGGCAGAGGATTTCAGGCGCAGGCGGATAGAGAAGAATCTGACGCGTGAAGAGATGGCTCAGATGGCAGGAATTGCTGTTAGCAATCTTGTCAGGTTCGAGCAGAAAGGACTCATCTCGTTGAAGAATCTGATAGCGCTCGCTATGGCCTTGGGCTATCGTTCAGAAATCAACAATCTCTTTGCAACTCCCAAATACGCTACGATGGAGGAACTGACCCAGATACGCAAGAACGCCAACAAGAGAAAGGTTTACAGGAAATCATGAAAGCAATAGACCGCTTGGCCGTAAAATACCGTAATCGGGTTGTTGGCATCCTTTCGCTGACACCCGATAATAAATTCTGTGCCTTTGAGTACGACAAGAATTGGCTGGTCAATGGATTCAGTATTTCTCCTCTTGAACTACCACTACGACAGGGATTGTTCATCGCCAAGCCCCAGCCCTTTTATGGCAATTTTGGAATCTTTGAAGACAGTTTGCCAGACGGCTATGGTCGTTATCTTCTCCATAAAGCATTGCTGCGCGAAGGTATCAATGATTCTAATCTGTCATCTTTAGACAGGTTAAGCCTTGTGGGGAGTGAGGGCATGGGAGCACTCACCTATCATCCGGAAACGCATATTCTGCCAGGTACGGATATCCGAGATATTGATTTGCTTCAGCAGAAAGCACTTGAAGTATTAAAGGAACAGCAGGACACAGATGCAGGGCTTCTGCTGTATAACAGCGGAAATAGTGGAGGTGCACGCCCAAAGGCTATATTCCAAGATGAGGAAGGCCATTGGCTGGTGAAATTCCGTCATACCTACGACCCCAAGGACATCGGACAACAAGAGTTCCATTATAATGAGGTAGCTAGGAAGTGTGGTATCAACGTGCCTGATTTCAAGCTGATGAATGGCCGATATTTTGCTTCGCGGCGTTTTGATATTGATTCTGATGGCCAGCGTGTTCATACGGCTACCGCAGGAGGTCTGCTCTGCCTGTCGTTGGACAATCCCGTTCTTGACTATAGCACCCTTCTGGCATTGACCGGTTATCTCACTCAGAATGCAAAGGAAGTGGAAGAAATGTTCCGCCGCATGGTTTTTAACTATCTGACGGACAATAAAGATGATCACTGCAAGAACTTCAGCTTCTATGTCAGCGAATGCTCGGCCTCTGGTCGCTTGCTACCGCAGGGACGCAAGAATTCCACAGGTGGTTACAGCTGGCATCTCGCACCTGCCTACGATCTGACTCTATGTACGGAAGGCTATAACGGAGAGCACGCAACCTCTGTCAACGGTACTGGCAACCCCACGTTGGAAGATATGATTGCTATAGGCACCAAAATCAAAATGAAACAAGAGCGTTGCTATGAAATCTTTGAAGAAGTGGAGTCGGCCTGCGGCGACCTTCTAAGGCACAGCATAAAATAAAGAAGAACTAAAACCATTTATAAACCAATGAAAAGGATTATCATTATTGCATCGCTTGCCCTCATCGCAATGACGGGCTGGGCGCAAAGGCGTGTAAACAACCACATGTACAACCCCGATCCAGCCCCTGTGGTGTCGGGCGACCGACTCTATGTGTTCACAGGTCACGACCTGGACACAGCTACTTATTTCCGTATGCCCGACTGGCAGTTGTTCTCTACAACAGATATGGAGCACTGGACGGATCACGGCGTAGTGATGTCAACAGCCAACTTCAAGTGGGCAAAGCAAGGCGATAACGCTTGGGCATCGCAAGCCATCGAGCGCAACGGGAAATGGTATTGGTATGTGGCTGCAGAAGATACCACCAAGCATCTGCATGGTATCGGCGTGGCCGTAGCCGACCGTCCTGAAGGTCCTTGGACAGACCCCATCGGCAAGCCGTTGATTCCTGGCGATTGGGGGTTCATCGACCCCACCGTGTTTATTGATGACGACGGACAGGCTTGGCTCTTCTGGGGCAACAACGGCTGCTGGTATGCGAAGCTGAACGAGGATATGATCTCGATAGACAAGAGCTTTGCCAACAATGGCATCTGCGACATGCGCCCCATGCTCGACGATGAGGCACAGTTCGGGCCTAAGTGTATGAAGATGGACTATCAGCTCCACAAGAGAGTGATGAAGACTGGTTTCGAGGAAGCGCCTTGGATCTATAAGATTGGCGACACCTATTTCCTAGAGTATGCCGCTGGCGGCGTGCCTGAACATTGGGCCTATTCAACAGCGAAGAGCATTCACGGTCCCTGGCACTACGAAGGTCGCATCACCGACGAGGCACCCGGCTCGTTTACTATTCACGGTGGCACCATCGACTTCAAGGGAAAGTCGTACCTCTTCTATCACGACGGCATCCCCTCTGGCGGCAACGGTTTCCGTCGCACCACCGCCTTCCGTGAGTTTAAGCGTCTGAAGGACGGACGCATTCCCAAGATTGATATCAAGTAATCTTTGTATCATTAGGCATAAAATTGTAGATAATTATTATGAAGAGTTTCAAATCAACAGCGTGGCTATTGCCACAACCCGTACTGA